>CAISZB010000064.1 GCA_903889845.1 uncultured Verrucomicrobium sp.
CGCGATAGCGACAAAGAGATAAAGGGGAAACTGAATAGGATGGGCGGGAGCCAATCCCGAAGGGCCTATCGGCCCTTCGCCCCCCTACATCCCCGTCCGCAAAATCCGGTTCTTCTCGTCCAACAGCAAGATCTGGGGCCGATGCGTCGGCACATCGGCCTCCGGGACCTGAGCAAAGGACATGATCGTAAGGCGGTCGCCGATCTTGCCCAGGTGGGCCGTCGCGCCGTTGAGCTCGATGCGGCCTTCCCCCCGGGCGCCGTGGATCACGTAAGTCTCAAAGCGCTCCCCGTTGGCCATGTTTCCGATCAGAATCCGCTCATACTGATGGAACCCGGCCCCCTCCGCCAAATCGACGGAGATGGTCAGGCTCCCCTCGTAATGGAGGCTGGCCCCCGTGACGGTGGCCCGGTGGAGCTTGGACTTAAGAAGCGTTACGAACACGGAAAACTCCGGCAGAGGGAAGCGCCACGCACGACACCGCGCCTTTTTAAGCGCGGGCGTAGTCGAAGATCTCGCCGTCCCGGAAGAACCGGGCCAGCTCGACCTTGGCGTTCTCAGCCGAGTCGGAAGCATGGACCACGTTGACCATGACGTCGACGCCGAAATCGCCGCGGATCGTGCCGGGGGCGGCCTTCTTCGAGTCGGTCGGCCCGAGGAGGTCGCGCACCTGGGCGATCGCGTTCGTCCCTTCCAGGGCGAGGGCGATCACCGGGCTCGACTGCATGAAGGCCTGGACTTCGGGGAAGAAGGGCTTCGCGGCGATGTGGGCGTAGTGCTCCTTGAGGATCGCCTCTCCGAGGGCGATCATCTTCGCCCCCCGGATCTTGAGGCCGGCGGCCTCGAAGCGCTTGAGGACTTCACCGGCATGCCCTTTGGTGATGCAGTCGGGCTTCAAAAGTATCAAAGTGGTTTCCATAAGAAAAGGAGACGATAGCGGGATTCCGGCGAGGCAAAAGCCTTTTTCTTGAAAACGCGTCAAAACTCGACCTGCACTCGACAAGAAGGTCCTCGGTCCCCATTCTCTCCCGATGCGTGTTTTTTCGGGAGTGCAGCCCTCGGGGGCGCTCCACCTGGGCAACTACTTCGGGATGATCGAGAGGGCCATCGCCTGGCAGGCGAGGGCCGAGGAAGCCGTCTATTTCGTCGCCGATTACCACGCGTTGACCAGCGTCTCCGACCCCGCCGCCCTGCGGCAGAGCGTCCGGGAAGTCACCCTCGCCTTCCTCGCCTGCGGCCTCGACCCGCAGAAATCCCTCTTCTTCCGCCAGAGCGCCGTACCGGAGGTCCACGAACTGGCGTGGCTCCTCTCCTGCGTCACCCCCATGGGCCTCCTGGAACGGTGCCACAGCTACAAGGACAAGACCGCCCGGGGCCTCGCCGCCTCCCACGCCCTCTTCGCCTACCCCGTCCTCATGGCGGCCGACATCCTCCTCTACCA
Organism: uncultured Verrucomicrobium sp.; assembly: GCA_903889845.1. Classification (GTDB taxonomy): domain Bacteria; phylum Verrucomicrobiota; class Verrucomicrobiia; order Methylacidiphilales; family GAS474; genus GAS474. Next base: position 1,442 of record CAISZB010000064.1, read on the forward strand.
GGCGAACGTCGTCCCCGTCGGGAAGGACCAGAAACAGCACCTCGAAGTCGCCCGGGATATCGCGCAGAAATTCAACGACCAGTTCGGCGCCACGTTCACCCTGCCGGAGCCCGACATCGCGGAGACCGTCGCCGTCGTCCCCGGCACCGACGGGCAGAAGATGTCGAAGTCCTACAAGAACACCCTCGACCTCTTCGGCGACCCGAAGTCCTTCGCGAAGGCCGTCATGGGGATCAAGACCGACTCGACCCCCGTCGCCGATCCGAAGCCGACGGAGGGCTCCACCCTCGTCGCCCTCTTCTCCCTCGTCGCATCGAAGGAAGAGACCGCCGCCTACGTCGCCGACCTGGCGAAGGGCGGGCGCGGCTACGGCGACTACAAGAAGGAGCTCCTCGCGCGGCTCGACGCCCGCTTCGCCCCGATCCGGGAAAAGCACGCCGAACTGTCGAAGGACCCGCAGCTCGTCGACGACGTCCTGGCCGACGGCGCACGCCGCGCCCGGCTCCTCGCCGCGCCGACGCTGGAGAAGGCCCGCCGGGCCGTGGGCATCAATTAAAGAATCGAGCGATGTCCGACACCCCCGACACCCCGCCCGTCCCTGCCGTCCAGCAGGAACTGGATCTCAAGGTCCGGCTTCCCATCTTCGAAGGCCCCCTCGACCTCCTCCTCTACCTCATCCGCAAGGAGGAGATCGACATCTACCAGATCCCCATCGAGCGGATCGCCCATCAGTACCTCGACACCCTGCGCGTCATGCAGCTCCTCGACCTCGAAGTCGCCGGGGAGTTCCTCGTCATGGCCGCCACCCTCCTCCACATCAAGAGCCGGATGCTCCTTCCCCAGGACCAGCAGCCCCCGCTCGACGAGGAGGACGAGGAGGACCCGCGCTGGGAACTCATCCGGCAGCTCGTCGAATACAAGAAATTCAAGGACGCCTCCCACCAGCTCGAAGGCCGCAACGCGATCCAGGAAAAGATATTCCACCCCGCCTTCAACCCGAAGAGCCTGGCCGAGCAGCTCGCCGCCGGGAAGTCGGTCGATGCCGGGATCTTCGACCTCATCACCGCCTTCCAGAAGATCCTCGCCCGCATCCAGCCGAAGGAGGAGAGCTACACCGTCCTGGAAGAGCGCTTCACCGTCAGCGACAAGATCATCCACATCCAGCAGCTCCTCTCCCAGCGGGAGCGCATCCTCTTCCGCGACCTCTTCCCCGAGGAGGCCGGACGGACGGAGATCGTCGTCACCTTCCTCGCCCTCCTGGAACTGATCCGCCTCCACCAGATCACCGCCGTCCAGGAGGAGACCTTCGGCGAAATTCAACTCGTCAAAGCCGCCCCGGTGTACGAAACTCCCTCCCCGTCCGGGGAAGAAGGGACGCAGGACACGCCTCCCCCCTCCCCCGACCCCACCTCCGACGCTGCCGAAGCCCCATGACCGACGACGCCGTTTCCCCCCCCGATTCCCCCGACGCGACCGACGCGACCGACACGACTGACATCGTCATCGAGACCGCACCCGAAGTCGTGCCCGAGGTCGCCGCCGAACCCGTGCCCGCCCCCTCCTCGACGCCGGAAGCCGCGACCGGCGCCGCCGACCTCCGCCAGGTCGTCGAGGCCCTTCTCTTCGCCTCGCCGAAGCCCCTCACCGCCCGGCAGATCGCCACGCTCCTCAACAAGAGCAACGAGACCCACGGCGCCGACTTCCACCTCTTCCGCGAGGTCTCCGAGGATCAGATCTTCGACGTCATCCTCCAGATGAAGGAGGAGTACGCCGCCGCCATCCCCACGCGCGGCCTCCACCTCCAGCAGATCGCCGGGGGCTTCCGCTTCGGCACCCGGCCCGAGACCGCGACCTGGGTCCGCCAGCTTTTCGATGAAACCCGGCCCGCGAAACTGAGTCAGCCTGCCTTGGAGACCCTCTCTATCATCGCCTACCGCCAACCCATCTCCCGCGCCGACGTCGAGGCCGTCCGCGGCGTCGCCGTCGACGGCGTCGTCACCACCCTCCTCGAACGCCGCCTCATCAAGCTGGCGGGCCGCTCCGAGGCCCCCGGCCGCCCCCTCCTCTACGAGACGACGCCGGAATTCCTCGAAGCCTTCGGCCTGAAAGCCCTCGACGAACTGCCGAACGCCGACGAACTCCGCCGCATCCCCCTCCCCGTCCAGCAACCGACACCCCAGAGCCGGGCCGAAGCGGAACACGCCAGCGAAGGAGAGGCCGAGATCGCCCCCACCCCCGCCGGGGCGGCGACCGAACCGATGCCGGAAACCGAGACGGAAAGCGAACCCGCCGAGGCCTCCGTCCCGTCCGAAACCGTCCTGGAATCCCCCGAAAACGAAGAGACCGAAGGCGACTCCCCCACCGCCTGACCCGTTCCCCTTTTTCCCCGCGGCCATGCCCCCCCAACCCTCCACCCCCGCCGACCTCACCCCCCTGCGCAAGGAGATCGAGTCCCTCGACCGCGAACTCGTCGCGCTCCTCAACAAGCGCCTGGAGGTCTCCGGCGCCATCGGCGCCGTGAAGCGGCGGAGCCGCAGCCACAGCCATCCCTTCGACCCCGACCGGGAAGAGAGCCTCCTGCGCCTCCTCACCCGGGAGAACCCCGGCCCCCTCTCCGCCGCCAGCCTCCGCGCCATCTACCGGGAAATCTTCTCCAGCTCCCGCGCCCGGCAGTCCCCCCTCACCATCGGCTACCTGGACGGCCCGCACGATCACGCCGATTGCGCCCACCACACGCCCCTCCTCGCCGCCTGCTCCCGCTTCGGCGTCGAGGAGAACTACTGCGCCGTCCCCCGCGTGAAGACCCTCCTGAAGGAGACCGCCGCAGGCCACCTCACCCTCTCCCTCCTCTGCCCCGGCGTCCTCGCCGCCCACGGGGCCGAAATCGGGAAACACCTCTACGTCTGCGGGGAGATCCCCCTCCGGGGCCGCCTCCCCGTCTCCGGCAAGGGGAAGGGGACCGGGAAGAAAACCGCCCTCCCCTTCTACATCCTCACCCGCCGGGAAACCGAGCCCGCCGCCACCCCCCTCGTCCCCGGCACCCGCCTCCTGCTCCTCGCCGCGGGCCTGGGGAAGAAGCCCTCCCTTCCTGCCCTGCAGCGCTGGTGCCGCGCCCACGGCGCCCGATTCCTCTACGCCAGTGCACACGACGGCGCCGCCCTGATCGACATCGACATCCCGGCGATTCCGCTCCCCCCCCTCCTGCACCTGGAGGAAACCCTCCGCCACGCCCTGGGTGCCCCGGCGAAATCGAAAAGCAAAGCCGCCTCCCAACCCCGCCTCCTCCTCCTCGGCGCCTACCTGGCCGAAGAGGCCACCCCCCATGGCCACGCCTGAACCTCCTTCTCCCACCCCCGACCGCGACGCCCCGGCTTCGCCCTCCCAACCGGGCAAGCCCTCGCTCCCGCCCCCCCTCACGCCGCCGCCTTCCCTCCCCCCGCGCCAGCCGCTGCCCACCAACCTCCCGCTGCCGCCCCCGCTGACCCATCTTCCCGCCACGCCTCCCCCCGCGCCCAAGACCGTGGAGCCGGAAAAGGCGACGAAGGCGGCGGAACCCGCCAAAGCCGAAGTTCCCAAAGCCCCCGCCTCGGTCCCCGCTCCGATCGCGCCTCCCCCCACGCTGACCCCGAAGCCGACGATCCCCGCCACGGCCCCGGCCCCGACTCCCACGGCCAAGGTCGAACCGAAGGAAAAGGAGGCTCCCAAAACCGAGCCGAAGCCCGCACCCCAGCCCGAAGCCAAACCGGCAGCCCCCGCCCCCATCGTCGCCAAAGCCGCGCCCACTCCCACGCCGGCTCCCCCCGCAACCGCGACCCCTCCTCCCGCCAAAACCCAGGCACCCCTCTTCAAGGAAAAAGTCCCCCTCCCCCTTCTCTCCCGCACCCGCAAGCCGGGACAGGCCGAAGGGAGCGGCAACCCCGCCGCCTCATCCACGACGCCTTCGTCTTCCACCTCGACTCCGGCGGCCAAGCCGAAGCGGCGCCTCCCCCGTGGACTCGTCCGCTTCCTCGGCTGGAGCGTGGCCATCCTCTTCCTCTCCGGCCTCGGCTACGGGGCGGTCTACTACCTGCGGCAGACGCAGGTCCAGGGCCTCATCCTCGCCCCCGACGCCGTCCTGCCGGAAAAAGTCGCCGTCGTCCGCGACTTCTCCGGGGACATCGCCACGCTGCGGAACGAGTTCCGCTCCGCCCGCGCCCCCTTCGAGAAAGACCTCACCGACAAGGAAGCCAACCTGACCCGCATCCAAAGCGACCTCGCCGTCGTCGAGCAACGGAAAAAGCTCTTCCAGCAGAACGCCGACGACGCGAATGCCGAGATCGCCAGCCTCCTCTCCAAGGCACGGCAGGAAGCCGACTCCCTGTGGGAAAACGAGGGCGGGGCCCTGGAGGCCGAATACGGCACCCGGACCAGCGACTTCCTCCAGGCCCTCGTCGCCCGGGCCGCCTCGCTGAAGCTCACCTTCCATCCCGAGGGCGTCGACAACCCCCTTCGCTCCCCCGACGTCTGGGCCAACGCCTTCCGCCTCGCCCTCTACAACCCGCCCCCCTCCGTCAAGGCGACGACGGAACTCCAATGTCTGGAGAAGCAGCTCGCCGACTGGCACGCCTTCGAGAAGACCTACAACGACCGCCGCACCGCGTTGAAGGCCCAGGCCGACCAGATCCGCAAGGCCGTCTCCCCGAAACTCGACGAGATCCACGCCCGCGTCGACAAGGCGACCGCCGACGTCGCCGCCGCCGAGACCGACGCCGCCCCCCTCCGCGACGAGCTGGCGACCTCCAAGGTCGAGGCCGAAGCCGCCCGCACCCGCCTCTCCGAACAGCGGACCTCCTACACCGCCCAGCTCCGCGACATCCCGAAGCGGAACTTCCTCCAGAGCCTCCCCGTCGACTCCCGGGGCCGCTTCCGCTGGCAGCACCTGGAGAACAACACCCAATTCCCCCCCGGCGACTACCTGCTGTGGGTCGAAATCGAGAAGGAAAACCAGCCCTACTGGGCCCTGGTCCCCTTCACGATCAAGGAATACCACCGCCTGAACCTGGTGCTGAAGCCGGGGGCGTTTCTGCCCGCGTTGGATATGATTAAGTAGGGGGGCGACTGGCCTGCGCGATAGCGCAGGCAGTCTCCTTGAACCTCCCCGTCAGCGTATGCCAACGGGAGAGGGCATCCACGGCAAAGGCCATTCTTCCAAGGAGAGTTCTCCTCCGCTGAATCCCTTATCCTTGGGAGGAATCACCATGGGGGGATTTCGGAACCGAAGCGGCCTTCTCCCTCTCCCAATAGGAGTCTGGGCGTTTTGGTCCTCTCTCCCCACACCGTACGTACCCTCGGAGATTCGGGGATTCAGCCGAGGCTGCCGCCTCGGGAG
>CAISZB010000065.1 GCA_903889845.1 uncultured Verrucomicrobium sp.
AGGCTGAGGGGGCACCCCTCAGAAGCCTACAACGTGCGTCCGTCGCGACCCACCCGGGTCCGCACCCCGGTCCCGAAGGGCCGCACCCACAACCTTGCGCCCCCTTCCCAAGGGTGCGACAAAACTGACGATCGGGGCTTGAGTATCTCAGGAAGAAACGGGAGGATCATCCCGTGTCGAGCGTGACTTCCGCCATCCGTCTCCCGTCCCGCCCGCTGTCTTCCGCCCCCCTCGGGTACCGACGGCGCGAGGGGACGCTCGCCTCCCTGTTCGATGAGTTCCTCCAGCCCGATGGCTCTCTGCGGCCCCACTGGCGGGAGGTCGGCGGCTATTTCGCCGAACTGGGCGCCGACGAAATCACCCGCCGCTGGAACAAGGCGAAGCGCATTTTGCGCGACAACGGCGTCGCCTACAACGCCAGCATGTGGGACACCCAGGGGCCGTTCCGCACTTGGGAACTGAACCCGATCCCGCTCCGCATCCCGAAGGCCGAGTGGGCCCGGATCGAGGCCGCCGTCCGCCAGCGGGGCCGCCTCCTCAACGCGATTTTGGAGGACGCCTACAGCGCCGACGGGGGCCGCCTCGTCTCCGAGGGGCGGATTCCCCCCGCGCTCGTCCTGGGGAACGAGTCGTGGCTCCGTCCGTGCGTCGGCGTCCCGGTGCCGAAGGGGGCGCGCCTCGTCAACTACGCCGTCGATCTCGCCCGCTCCCCCGACGGGACGTGGTGGGTCCTCTCCGACCGGACGCAGGCTCCCTCGGGGGCCGGGTATGCTTTGGAAAACCGCGTCGTCACCTCCCGCGTCTTCCCGGAAATCTTCCGCTCCGCCTCGATCGCCCGCCTCGGCGGCTACTTCCGCAAGATGAAGGAGGCCCTGGAGGCCCTCTCCCCGCGGACCGGGGATGCCCCGACCATCGTCCTGATGACGCCGGGCCAGCTCAACGAGACCTACTTCGAGCACGATTACCTGGCCCGCCACCTCGACATCACCCTCGTCGAGGGGCAGGACCTCACCGTCCGGGACGACATCGTCTACATCCGCACCCTCCAGGGATTGCGCCGCGTCGACGTCCTCATCCGCCGCGTTGACGACAGCTACTGCGACCCGCTGGAGCTGCGGGACGACTCCCTCCTCGGCGTCCCGGGCCTCCTCAACGCCGTTCGGGCCGGGAACGTCGCCCTGGCGAACAGCCTGGGCAGCGGTCTGGTCCAATGCCCGGCCCTCGGGGCCTTCCTGCCGAAGCTTTCGGAGAAGCTCCTCGGGGAGAAGCTCCTCATGCCCTCCGTCGCCACGTGGTGGTGCGGGCAGGAGAAGGAGCGCCGCTACGTCCTCGACAACCTCCACGGCCTCGTCTGCGAGCCCGCCTTCGATTCCCCGGGGGACTTCCCCTCCCGCTCCGCGTCAGCGGGAGCGGGCAACGCCGGCCTCGACGCCCTGCGGAAGGCGATCCGGCAGCGGCCGGAGATGTTCACGGCGCAGGAATTCGTCCGCCTCTCCCAGTGCCCCGACTTCGACTCCGGGCGGCTGGAGCCCCGCTCCGTCATCCTCCGCGTCTTTGCTGTCCGCAGCGGGGACGACTACGTCGTCATGCCCGGCGGGTTGACGCGGGTCGCCGACGAGGAGTCGAGCCACGGCGTCCTGGTCCGGCGCGGCGGCGGCTCGAAGGACACCTGGGTCGATTGCGACGAGGCGGAGCCCCGCCCCGCCCCCCTGCCGATCCAGTCGCAATCGCAGGGCGGCCAGACCCAACTGCAGTCGCAGTCCCAAGCGCAAGCCCAGGCGCACTCGCAGTCCGCGCCCTCCTCCGCTCCGGCAGGCGTCCATTCCCTCTCCGGCCCCCGGCGGGCGGCGGCGGGGTTGACGAGCCGCATGGCCGACAACCTCTTCTGGCTGGGCCGCTACGCGGAACGAGCGGAGTTCACCGCCCGGATGGCCCGGACCGCCCTGGAGGGCCTTTCCGGCCAGCAGGGGTGGATCGACGTCGATGACCTCCGGCCCCTCGTCCGGAGCTTCCTCCACTTCGGCCCG
>CAISZB010000066.1 GCA_903889845.1 uncultured Verrucomicrobium sp.
ACAGCCCCGGCGGGATGGTGAGCCACGACACGGCGGTCGATTATTCCCAAGCGAATGCGAGTGGTCCGCGCTTTGTCTATGACCGGCTCTCCTTCTCCCGCACGGGGAAGCTGCCGAAGGATTTCAGCTTCATCGTGAAGGGCTCCTACCAGGTGGCGAACGAGCGGCTGATGGGGAGTGAGCAGATGGGCATCGGCGGTTACGACACGGTCCGGGGTTACGAGATGCGCGAAGGCAACGGCGACGTGGGCTACTTCGTTTCCGGGGAAATCCATGCGCCGGGCTTCGGCGTCGGCCACTTCATCAAGGACGAGTATGATCAGGACCGCTTCACGCTGCTGGCCTTTATGGATTACGGCGGCGTCTCTCAATTCCGGCAGGACAGCGGGAATCTGCGCGGCACCCCTTCGTCGAACCCGAATATCAATCTGTGGAGTGTGGGGCCCGGGTTCCGCTACAGTATCAATCCCTATCTCTCCGCCCGCTTCGACTACGGCTGGCAGCTGATCGACAGCGGCATTGACTACACCTTCCGGCACCACGATGGGTCTCGCGGGGACCTGGGTGTCACGCTGAGCTACTGAGGCGCTGTGGCGCAAGAAAGGCCGGACCGATTTTCGGTCCGGCCTTTTTGTTTCCCGGGCCGGTGCGTCAGTTGATGGAGATTTTCAACTGGCGGGGCTTGGTCTCTTCCCGCTTGGGGAAGGTCAGCGTCAGGACGCCGTCGGCCAGGGCGGCCTGGATTTTCTCGGCGTTGACGTCGGGGGGCAGGGTCAGCACTCGGCGGAGGGAGAGGCGCTCTTTCGTCTCGCCGAAGCCGATCTTCCGCTCGGCGGAGAGCGTCAGGCGATCGCCCTCGGTGTCGAGGCTCAGGTCTTCCTTGCCGACGCCCGGCAGGTCGAGGGCGGCATAGTAGTTGTCCTTGTCTTCATGGAACCGGAACGCGTCGTCCCGGGCCGGAACGAAGGAGGCAGGGAAGGCCCACCCCAGCAGATCGGCCAGCTCTCCGGCAGGGGCCCGGTTCAGACGATTCGGAATATAGGGAATCAAGCTCATGGTTTTTCCTTTCGTTGGTTGACTTCTTTTTTCTTTCTTGGGGGATTCACCCCCTCGACTGGGTACCTGCTTAAGGCGTGCCGAATGAGGGTTTATTGTAACGCGTTGAAAATCAACGGATCGATTTTGCGCGAGGGTGGGATATTATGTCTCTATAGCTCAATTTTAATAAAATAGAGACAATATGTCTCCATGATTTGCTTGAAACGTTGGGGGCGGGGCGGTGTCTGTACCTTTTAGTATGAAACGCATGACGGCTTGGGGGTTTGTCCCCCTGGCTTTATTGATGGGCACTCTGAGTCTGGCTCCGCAGGGGCAGGCTCGGGCTGATGTGGGGTTCTCGATTCAACTGGGCGGGGGCGGGCCGCCGGTGATTCCGCGGGAGCGGTGTGTGGCGCCCTATCCGCCGCCCGGGCCCGGCGCGGTCTGGATCCAGCCGCACTATGAGTGGCGCTACGGACGGTGGGTCTTTGTCGATGGCTATTACGACTATCCTCCCGGGCCCGGCGCGGTCTGGGTCGTGGGGCGGCCCCATCCCGAGTACTGGCACGACCGGGATCATCGCCGCTGGGAAGGCGGGCGCTGGGATGACCACCATCGCTAAGTTTCGACGCTAAATTCTCTGCCTTCCCCGGTCCACCAAGGATGGACCGGGGAAAAGGGAGATGACAAACCGGGGTAACTGGGGCATTTTGGGTTTCGCAAAATGGATACCGCTGTCGCTCCCGACCCCGCCGCCGTTTCGTTCCCCGTCGATCGCAAGCCCCCGTGGCTCCGTGCCCGGATCCCGGGCGGGACGACGTATCAGGATGTCCGCGGGATTGTCGATCAGAACCGGCTCCACACGGTCTGCGAGAGTGCTCAGTGCCCGAACCTGGGCGAATGCTGGGGCCGCCGGACGGCGACGGTGATGATCCTGGGCAATGTCTGCACGCGGAGTTGCGGCTTCTGCGCGATCCAGACGGGGCGGCCGACCGAGCTCGACCTCGACGAGCCCCGGCGCGTCGCCGAGGGGATCGCCAAGATGAATTTGCGCCACGCCGTGATCACTTCCGTGGCGCGGGATGAGTTGAAGGACGGCGGCGCCGGGGTCTGGGCCGAGACGATCCGCCAGGTCCGCGCGAAGAGCCCGCAGACGAAGATCGAGGTTCTCATTCCCGATTTCAAGGGGCACTGGGAGGACCTCTACACGGTTCTCTCCGCCGTTCCCGACATCCTCAACCACAATGTGGAGACGGTGCCCCGGCTCCATCCGCTGGTCCGCCCGCAGGCGAAGTATGAGCGGACGCTGGAGCTGCTGACGCGGGCGAAGAAGGCCGGGTTCACGACGAAGTGCAGTATCATGCTGGGCATCGGCGAGGAGCGGGACGAGATCGAGTCGACGTTGCGCGACCTCGCCGCGATCCGGGTCGATATTCTGACGCTGGGCCAATACCTGCGCCCCTCGCCGCAGCACCTCCCGCTGGCCCGCTGGGTGACGCCGGAGGAGTTCGCCCACTGGAAGCGCTTCGGCCTGGAGATCGGCTTCGGCGTCGTCGAGTCGGGGCCGCTGGTCCGCAGTTCTTATCACGCCGACGAGCAGTCGGAGCGGTATGCGACGGGGGCGGATGGGGCGGGGGTGAAGGAGTAGGTGCGGTAGGGGGGGGGCGCGATGAGCGGGGGGAAAGACGCGTCCCTTCAGGCCAATCTCCCAATAGGAGTCTGGGCGTTTTGGTTCTGTCTTCCCACGCCGTATGTACCCTCGGAGATTCGGGGATTCAGCCGAGGCTGCGCCTCGGGAG
>CAISZB010000067.1 GCA_903889845.1 uncultured Verrucomicrobium sp.
ACTCCCTCCGCGCGAAGCTCGGCAAGGCATCGATTCAGTTCCCGCTTCCCTCGCCAATTTTCCTCGACGCAAAAAAGAACGAGAAAGACCGCGCAGCCAATAAGACCCAAAAGGAGCCACAGCCATTTCTTTTTAGCCAGCTCCATAAAATCGGTTATTTCCGATCTGCTTCCGCCTCCCTCACCACCCCAAAACTCTCCTCCGCAATCCGCACCGTCTCCGCAATATCGGCCTCGGTGTGGGCGGTAGAGAGGAACCAGTTGTGGTGGGGGTGGAAGAAGGCGCCTCGGGCGGTGACTTCGGCGCAGAAACGTTGCTGGCGGCGCCAGTCGGGATCGTCGGCGAAGGTGGGGAACGGGATCGCGGGGGGGCCGCTGGGGAGGATGGTGAACCCATGCTTCGCCCCGGCGGCGATGAGGCCGTCCATGAGGGCTTGGCCGCGCTGGCGGAGGGTCTCGACGGCGTTTTCCTTTTCCAACAGGTGGAGGCAGGCCAGGGAGGCGGCCATCGGCGGGGGGCTGTTCCAATAGCTGCCGGTCAGGAAAACCTTGCTGGCGGCGATGCGGAGGTCTTTGCGGCCCAGGGTGGCGGAGAGGGGGTGGCCGTTGGCGATGGCCTTGCAGAAGCAGATCAAATCGGGCTCGAAGCCGAAATAGCGGTGGGAGCCGCCGTGGTGGAGGCGGAACCCAGCCCGGATGTCGTCCAGGATGAGGAGAATGCCCTCGCGGCGGCACCGTTCCTCGACGCCCCGGAGGAAGCCCTCGGCGGGGAGGACGGAGGGGGAGAAGGCGGGATGGTGGAAGGGGGTGACGATGACGGCGGCGACCTGCCCCCGGAATTCCTTCAGCCGGGCCTCCAGCGATTCGAGGTCGTTCCAGCGGAAGGTGTGGATGTGGGCGATATCCTCGTCGATGAGGCCCGCGTGGCCGGGGGTGCACCACGGGTCGATGCCGTGGTAGGCCCCTTCGAGCTTCAGGATCTTCTTCCGCTTCGTCTGCTCGCGGGCGACCTGGACGGCCCACGTCGTCATGTCGGAGCCGTTCTTGCCGAAGACGGCCCAGGCGGCGAAGTCGACCTTGGAGACGAGGTATTCGGCCAGCTCGACCATGACGGGGCCGGGATGGTTCAGGCAGAGGGCGTCCCGACGCTGCTTCTCGGCGGCTTCCTCGACGGCCGGGTGCTGGTGCCCCAGGACAACGGGGCCGTAGCCGCACATGTAGTCGATATACTCGTTCCCGTCGGCGTCCCAATAACGGGACCCGGAGGCGCGGACGGCGTAGTAGGGGGAGCGGCCCGGCAGGACGGAGGCCGGGGTGGTATGACCGTAGATGCCGCCGGGAATGACGCGGGAAGCGCGCTCGAAGAGGGCGAGGGATTGGGAGAAGTCGCGGGCCATAAGCTTTATTCCAGATAATCGCGGAGGCGTTCCATTGCCAGGTTGATGCCATCGGCCAGAGGGACGAGGCCATCGACCGTGATCCGGCAGAGACCCACCTCGGCATACGTGTCGGCCTCGTCGCGGAGGGTGGTGTAGGCGACGCCGATGTCGGCGAATTTTACCTGCACATCGGGCTTCCGGGGCGGCTGCCCCCACCCGGCATTCCACATACCGAAGCGATTATCGAACCAGACCGTGGCGTTCTCTTCCCCGCCGATGGAGAATTCGGCCAAACCCTCGGGGATGCTCTTGAGGACGGCCTGAGCCATGGCGTCATATTCCGCCAAGGGGCGGAGGCCGAGGCCTGCCGCGATGAGCGTGAGCCGGGCGTGAAGGCGGCGCCCCTCGGGGGTTTCCAACACGCGGTCCTCCCCTTCCAGAACGGCCTCCATCCGGTCGGCGATCTTGCTGAACCCGGCGAGGAGGCCGATATGCCACGCGCCCCAAATGGGGAGCGGCACGGCCACCGCGTTCCCGGCAAAGAACGCGTTCAAATGGCCCGCCGTCAGAAACAGAAGCGTGACATCGGCACGCGGCAAGGCCTCCGGCGCATGGGCGACGGTCCCCTTCGAAAAGGTGAGCGTGGCGGCAGGGCCTCCCGCGATGCGGAGGACGATCCGCGCCTCCCACGTCGCGGCCACCTGCCGGGCCTCCGGATCCTGGGCCAGGAGGTCGACGAAGCAGGGCAGGACGGCGTGGAGATAGAGCCGGGCGTGGCCCTGGGCGTTGAGGGGGGTGGGCGCGTGGCTCATCACAGGAGGTTTTCCAAGGTTTTCAGGATATCGACCGGGGTGGTGCGGGGCCGGACGGCCTCCATCCGGCTCAGGAAGCCCAGCCGGAGCTCGGGCCGGTCGATCCAGTCGCGGAGGGCGGCGGGAAGGTCGGCGGGCTTGCGGATCGAGACGGAGAGGCGGTGTTCCCGGCAAAAGCGTTCCGTGATCATCTCCTGCGGCATGATGCCGCCCAGGCGGTTGAAGAGGAGCGGGCAGCCGCTCTGGATCGCCTCGTTCGTCGTCCCGGAACCGGGCCGGGCGACGATGGCCGAGGCGGAGCGCATGAGGAGGGCCATCTTGTCGGTCGTCGGGAGGGCGCGGACCGTGATCCCCTGCTTCTCCAGGATCGGGGCCAGTTCCTCGACGCGCCACCGCGTCGCGTCGCTGCTCCCGCAAAGGGCGACGACCTGGAGGGGCCGCTCCAGCCGGGGCAGGACGCGGAGGAAGCGCTCGTGATTGTTCGCGCTGTTCGCGCCGGTGCTGAGGATGACGGTGAACTTGTCGGGATCGAGCTTCAGCGTCCCGTTCCAGAAGGCCTCGGTCTCCCGGTAATCGGGCTCCGCATAGAAGCTGGGATGGAGGAGGAAGCCCCCGGCCTTGGCCTTTTCCTTCGCCATCCCGAGGTCGAGGGCGGCATCGACGGTCTCCGGCATCGAGCCGATGAAGAGGTCGGCGTCGGGGTTGACCCAATGGCGGCTCATGCCGTAGCCGCCCCACATCTCGGCGCAATAGGTGACGCACCGCACCTTGTCCCGGCCCAGGACGTGCCGGGCGATCTCGAAGAAGCCGTGATTCGTCGAGCCGTGGACGCTGACGATGACGTCCGGGCGGAAGTTTTCCAGCACCTCGATGTAGCGGCCCCGGCCCAGGATGCGGTGGCCGTGCCGGAACATGGCGGCGAATTCGAGATAATTGAAATAGAGATGATGGAGCTGCGGCCACGTCCGCTGGATGCCGTTGTAGAGCTCGACGCCGAAGCGGTAGAGACCGTGCGTCGATTCGAGGGCGGAATGGACGTCGATCTTCCAGCCCGGCCTTTCCTTCGCCGTCCATTGGGCGAGGGAACGCGCCCGCATATTGTGTCCCCCCCCGGTCGAGGAGGTCAGAACCATGATCCGCATTAGGAAAGGACTTTGGGCCTAGATGTTTTCCCCGTCAACCGATGAAGCAACCATCCCAGGCCGGGCGTCCGGCTCCAGCAAGCCCACCCCAGATCGGTCGGCGGAGCCCAAGGGCAGCAGAGCAGGAAGAGGGAGACGAAGAGGACCATCGGGATGAAGACGATGGTGAAGATAAAATAGGTGCCGATATGGAACAGGAGCATCGCCAGCCCGACGGGCCGGATCAACTCGGGCCGGAAGGCGGCCCACAGCGCCGCGATCTGGAGGTAAATCACCCCGAGGTAGAGCGCCCAACCGATCCAATGATGCCCGATCAGCCAGACGGCGACGCCGTTCGAGGTATTCGTCTGGTTGAGGCGGTCGGCGATTTGCTCGGAGAGGGAGTAGGGATTGAGGACCGTCATCTCCCCGTTCCACGCCTGCCAGAGGCACCCGCCGACCTTCGACATCCCGGCCATGAAATAGATGTAGAGGAGGAGACACGTGACGATCCAGACGACATGCAGGAACTGCTGGCGCACCGCACGGGAAGCCCCCCTGAGGAACCCCTCCTGCGGCAGGAAGACGAAGATCAGGGAGGCGAAGACCCACCCGTGCATGCTGTGCCCGATCTTTCCGAAGGAGTTGGCATAGGCCACGTATTCGAGGACGCCGAGGAAGGCGACGATCCGCGCCCAGCGGTTCTCCGGGAAGACCAGGGCCGCCACCGCCCCGAAGAGGGAGAGGCAAAGAATCGCCGTGATTCCCCCCTCCGAATGGAGCCACCCAACGGGCCAAAGCGTCCGCGTCGGCACATGGTGGACGATTCCCTCCCACGCCGGGATCAGGCTCGCCGCCAGGTAGGTCAATCCGGCGTAGAAGGCCCGGACCATCACGCGGGCGTTCCCCCACGCCTCCGTCTGGCGATGGAAAGACAGAGGCACTGGAACGGAAACCCCGGCAAAGCAGCGGCGGACGGCACGAATGCGGGCGAACCAGGTCATGGGGAAAGAAAGGTGCGGAGCGGAGTTTCCTTCGCCGGGGCCTTCGTCCGCCACAGGACGATCGGATCGGCTTCGACGGAAACAACGCGGTAGACGGTGCCGTGGTTCATCACGGCCTCCAGATAGGTCCGCTGCCGGGCGACCCCGGCCTCGTCCCCCCGCTGGCACGCCCGCCCCAGGCGCTGGACGACCCGGAAGAGGACGACGGAGCGGGCGTTCTGGACCACGCCCTCGGCCCGGTTCAGGGCCAGGGGCGGATCGAAGACCCGGTCGCCCGATCGCTCAACGTAGACCTGGTAGACCTTCCCGTTCGGCTCGACGGGGAAAAGGATCCACGAATAGAAGGGAAAAATCTCCAAGAGCGGCGTCGCCAGGGAGGCGAAGCCGAGCAACGCCGCGGCGGCCAGGGCGAAGGCCCCGGCGACGACTCTCTGGCGGTAGGAACTCCAGTGGCGCATCGGATGAAAATAAAAAGCGCACGGGGGCTTGGCGAGGTTTTACTTTTGCCTCATTCTCCCCGGATGGCACGGATCCTCTACGGCGTGATGGGCAACACCCACGGCCACATCATGCGCACCCTCTCCCTCGTCTCCCGGATGCCGGAGCACGAGTTCCTCTTCGTCGGCGGCGGCAAGGTCCCCCCCGCCATCGCCGCGCTGAAGAAATGGAAAGTGATCGACGTCCCCGTCCTCCGCACCGTCCACCGGAACCAGAGCGTCTCCATCCCCCGGACCCTCGGCCAGATCGTCTCCTGCCACCTGGCCATCCCCCGCGTCGTCG
>CAISZB010000068.1 GCA_903889845.1 uncultured Verrucomicrobium sp.
CGGAGCGGGGCATGCGGGGCTTTCTCGGCTACTTCCGGGACTGCCTGCGTCTGCCGATCTACCGGAATTTCTTCATCGCCTACGTCCTGGTCATCCTGGCGACGGCCTGCGCCAGTCCCTTCTCCGTTCTTTTCGCCCGGGAGACCCTGGGGCTCGGCCTGGGGGAGATGGGGCCGATCTTCGCCTGGGGGGCGGTCGCCTCCGCCGTCGCCTTCGTCCCGGTCGGTTGGCTGTGCGACCGGCGTCCCCCGCTCCTCGTCACGGCGTGGACCCTGGTCGCGCTGGCGGCGGGATCGTTCCTGGCCCTGGCCCTGGTCCGGGGCCGGGAGGCGTTCTTTCTCTACACGATCCTTTTCGCCCTGCCGTCGGTCGGATGGGCCTTGGGCTCGCTCGCCGCAACGATGAAGCTCTTTCCCGAGAGCCGCTTTGGGGAGTTCTCCTCCGGCCTCAACGTCTTCGGCTGTGGCGCGCTGATCGTCGGCAACGGGGCGATGGGCTTCTTCATGGACGCCGTCCACAGCGATTACCAGATGGTTTTCCTGTGGAGCGCCGTCCTCTACCTCCTGGCCGCGATCCCGATGGCCTTGGTCTACCGTGCCTGGAAGCGGGCGGGCGGGCCGGACCGGTACGTCGCACCGCTGCCCTGATTCCTTCCCCCTCTTATGCCACGACTCTGCGAGTATGCCCCTGCCGACCTGAATTTCGCCCATTTCCTGCAACGGCTCGAAGAGGATGTCTACGAGGAGGTCGGTCCTCTCCGCGTCACCGCCTGGCCGACGCGGGAACCGGTCTCTTTTTCAAAGCGGCGGCAGGGGCGCGGTGTTTCCTTGAAGCCCGGGATGGAGTGGGGGAAGGAGGTCTTCGACTGCGCGTGGTTTTTCTTCGAGGGAACGGTGCCGACGCCGTGCGAAAAGCCGCAAAAGCCGCAGAAGCCGGTGGTGCTTCTCATCGACGTGAATGGCGAACTCTGCCTGTATGACGGGACAGGCGTTCCCTTGGCGGGCCTCACGAGCGTCGCCTCCTCATATGATTTCCGCCTCGGGAAGCCCGGGAAGCGGGTCTATCGCCCGATCCGGCCCTTCGCCCCCGGGGAACCGATCCGGCTCTGGGCCGACGGGGGATACAACGACCTCTTCGGAGCCCTCAGCGGAAACGGGAGCTTGGTCGAGGCCCGGATGGCCTTCCTGAACGAGCCGGCGCAGAAGCTCTACTACGATGTCGCCTTCCTCTTCGATTGGCTGCGAAGCCTGCCTCCCGAGGCCCCGATGGCCCGGCGCCTGCGGGTTGCGCTCGACGAGGCGAAAGCGGCCTGGCGTCCCAAAGATCCTGCTTCCGTCGAAGCGGCCTTGCGGGTGACCGGGAAGATCTTTGCCATGAAGCCCGGTCGGGGATTCCTTTCCGTCACGGCGGCGGGACACGCCCACCTCGATCTGGCCTGGCTGTGGCCCGCACGCGAGGGGCGCCGGAAGGCCATCCGCACCCTGGCGACGGCCCTTCACATGGCGGAGCGCTATCCGGAATACACCTTCAGCGCCAGCCAGGCCCAGATGTTCGCCTGGATTCGGGACGACGCTCCCGATCTGTTCCGTCGCATCGCGGAGGCGGTCCGCGCGGGCAGGATCGAGCCGGTCGGCGACGCGTGGGTCGAACCCGATACGAATATGGCTTCCGGCGAGGCGCTCATCCGGCAGATCGCCTTCGGGAGGGCCTTTTTCCAGAAGGAATTCGGCACCCGCTCGGAGGTGATGTTCCTGCCCGATGTCTTTGGCTACAGCGCGGCGCTGCCGCAGATCCTGCGGGGATGCGGGCTGCGTTACTTCATGACGCAGAAGCTCTCCTGGAATACCATCAACCGGTTCCCCCACCAAACGTTCACCTGGGAGGGGCTCGATGGAAGCCGGGTGCTCGCCCATATGCCACCGGAGGAGACATACAATAGCCCGGCTTCGGCCTCGGCGGTGCGGAAGCTGGAAGAGAACTACTGCGACATCGGTCATCATGACCGCGCCCTGATGCTCTACGGCATCGGCGACGGGGGAGGAGGTCCCGGGACAGAGCATCTGGAAAACCTGCGCCGTCTCCGGAACGCCTACGGCTTGCCGAACGTGACGCCGGGCCGCGTCGGCGACTTCTTCCGATCCCTGGAGAAAGGGGCGGGATACCTCCCCGTTTGGCGGGGCGAGCTCTATCTGGAGAAGCACCAGGGCACCCTCACCACCCAGGCCGGGGTGAAGCGGAGCAACCGGGCGATGGAGGTTTTGCTCCGTGAGGTGGAGTGGGTTCTCGCGGCCGATCTCGCCCTCGGAGGCAAGGGAAAGGACGACGAGCGGGATGCCCTCGCCGCCGTCTGGCGGGACTTCCTGCTCTTCCAGTTCCACGACATCCTGCCCGGTTCCTCCATCCGGCGTGTCGAGGAAGAGACGGTGGCCGCTTACCTATCCCGAACCGCCGAACTGGAGTCCCTGCTGGAGACGGGCATCCCGCGCGTGGCTCGCCGCGTCCTGCGGGGAGGCGGCGCGGCATCCTCCAGGATAAGGATCGGGATCAAGGTCGCCTTCAATTCCCTCCCTTGGCCCCGGAAGGAGTGGGTCCGCATCGAAAAGGCCTGGCAGTGGATCGAGGCTCCCGCCCTCGGGGTGGCGGCGGTGCGGAAACCTTCCGCGGGGGGCTTGCCGCCGTCACCGAAAATCACGGGGCAGCGGATCGACAATGGTCTCGTGGCGTTCGCCTTGGGAAAGGGAGGGGGACTCGCCTCGCTCTCTCTTCCGAAGGAAGGCATCGAATTTGTTGCGGATCGCGGCGAACTGGGGCTCTTCCATGTCTACGCGGATGAAGGCGATGCCTGGGACACGCCGCTCGACTATCGCCTTCGCCCGCCTGTCCGCCCCGAACGGGTCGCGGCGGTTCCCTTCGAGAACGGTCCCGAGGCCGGTTTCCGGATTCAATGGAAATACGACAAGAGCACGATCGTCCAACGGGTGAGCCTCCGGGCCGGAAGTCCGCTCGTCTTTATCGAGAACGAAATCGATTGGCGGAATCCGCTGGCCCTCCTCCGCGCCGTCTTCCCGTGCGCGATCCCGCAAGCCCAGGCCCGGGCCGTCTACGAGATCCAATTCGGATGGATCGAGCGGGCCACCCACGAGAACACCTCCTGGGACACGGCCCGGCACGAGTGTGCCCATCAGCAGTGGGTCGATCTGGGCGGCAGTCACATGGGCCTGACCGTGATCAACGAGGGGAAATACGGTAGTCTGATCAAAGACAGTACGATTGAAATGAGTCTGTTGCGGTCGGTCCCGTACCCTTCCTTCGATGGGTGGAAGGACCCGAAGCGGTCCGACGGCCCTCCGTCGTCCTACAGCGGCCTGGGCCTCCACCGGTGCCGTTATGCCCTCTATCCCCATGCAGGGGACTTCGTCGAAGCCGCCTCCTGGCGTCGGGCGCGGGAATTCAATCATCCCCTGCGGATCGGGACGTCCTCCGCCCCTGCGTCCCTGTCCGGCAAGGAGCCGTCGCTCTTCGCATGGGAAGGGGACGGTCATTTCGACCTCTCCTGCTTCAAGCCTGCGGATTCGGGGAAAGGGGTGGTACTCCGCATCGCACGCTATTCCGAAGGGGGAGGCCGCCTGCGGGTCCGTCCTCTTTTCCCGACCGGGGAAGCCTGGGAGACGGATATGCTGGAAAACCCTCTCCATTCGATCGCCTCTTCCTCCGGGATGCTTTCCCTCGATTTCCGCCCGTTCGAGGTTAAGACGCTTTTATTCGAACCGCCCTCCACGCCATGATGAACCTTCGTCCTTCAGCCTGCTTCCCCGACCTTGCCCGTTTTCCCGACGCGGTTTCAACCGAATGCGAAGGGAAGGGGAGCGCTTCTTCCTTGCGCCCGACTCGGCCTGATCATTGGGACAACGGCGAGGTTTGCGTCGTGTTGGAGAAGGATTCCCCTGGATCGCTCTCCGTTTGGGTGGAGTCCCCTCAGGCCGCCGTTCGGCAAGTCAGGCTCCGCTGGGATGGCCCCATTGCTCCCGGCACCCTTCTTCTCGGAGACGCCTGGGAGCGATCCTATGGCGATCTCGAATGGCGCGGCGTCACGCTGCCGCGGATCATGCCCTGGTATTTTCTCGTCACGGACGGAGCGCATACGGCCGGCTACGGGGTTGCCACGGGTGCTTCCAGCATGGCGAGCTGGCAGGTCGATCCCAAGGGGGTGACGCTGTGCCTCGACACCCGATCGGGAGGGCGCGGCGTGCAGCTGGGTTCCCGCCGCCTCAACGCCGCCACGATCCTACATCGGCCTCCCGTCGAGGGGGAGTCCCCTTTCCCCGCAGCCCAGGCGTTCTGCCGTTCCCTTTGTCCCAAGCCGCGCCTTCCCGGCGAACCGGTGGTCGGGCACAACGATTGGTATTGGCTCTACGGGAAAAACTCCGAGCCACTCATCCTCGACGCCACCGCGCGGTTCCTCGACCTTTACCCTTCGGCAAGTCCCGTCCGCCCCTGGTCCGTTATCGACGACGGTTGGCAGACGGGCTGGGCCGCTGACTTCAATGGGGGGCCGTGGGACGGCGGGAACGAGCGCTTCCCCGGCATGGCTGGCTTGGCCTCGAAAATAAAGGCCCTCGGTGCCCGACCCGGCATTTGGATGCGTCCCCTGCTGACACGGAAGGACGTTCCCGAATCATGGAGGATCGGCCGCCCCTCCTCGCCCGGGGATGGACCGATCGCTCCGCTCGATCCGAGCCTGCCTGAGGTCCTCGATCTGGTACGAACGGACATCGCCCGCCTTCGGGACTGGGGTTATGAATTGATCAAGCATGATTTCTCCACCTTCGACGTCACAGGCCGCTGGGGGCCGGAAATGATGGCGTCCGGCATGGGATTTGCCCCGGACGGCTGGCATTTTGCCGACCCGACCCGGACCACGGCGGAAATCCTCGTCGCCTTCTATCGGGCCATCCGCGAGGCGGCGGGCGACGCCACGCTGGTCATGGGGTGCAACACGGTCGGCCACCTCGCCGCCGGGTTGATCGAAATCCAGCGCACGGGCGACGATACTTCAGCCTCGGATTGGGATCGGACCCGACGCATGGGCGTCAATACCCTGGCCTTCCGTGCCCCCCACCAGGACGCGTTCTACGCCGTCGATGCCGATTGCGTCCCGGTCAGTCCGCTGATTCCCTGGCGGCAGACCTCCGCATGGCTGACCCTCGTCGCGCGAAGCGGAACGCCGCTCTTTCTTTCCCTTGACCCTGCCGCCGTCGGACCGGAGCAAAAGGAAGCGATACGAACGGCTCTTGCCTACGCCGCGCATCCCGCTCCGACGGCAGTGCCCCTCGATTGGCTCGAGTCTCCGATGCCGTCACGATGGAAGGTTTCGGGCAGCCCCATCGAGGAGACCCTCTCGCTCGATTTTCGACCTTCCGCTTGTTTCTAATACCAGGTCAAAGTGACGACGTGGGGGGAGCTTTTTTCGGCGAACGGGGGTGGTGATGCAATTCTACGCCCGTTTCACGTCGCCCATTGCTGTCAGAGTAAAAGGTGTGACTCTTTAGCAATTGGTTATGGGTTCGAGTCCTACTCGCGGCACGACTCCTTCGTCTTGGAGGATCGTTGGAATCGGGGATTCATGGGTTCTTTGGTTTCGATCCCACTCGTTGCGTCCAGGCTCGGTTTCCCTGTGAGGAGAAACCGTCTCCGGCGGAGAGGCGGAGCCTGGTTATTTTTTGATCAGGGGATGAACAGGAGCTGGCCAATCGACGGGAAATTTCGGGAGTGGGGTTGATCTGGTTAGCGTTGTAAGTTGCTTGATCAAAGTGTGTTGCGATTGTGGGTCTAAGCCTGGCATGGCTTAAGCGACTCCTCTTGCATGAAAGCGAATAAGAAGCAGCCGGGCTTGATCCTTCTCATCGATGCGGAGCCCTCCGTGCGGCGCGAACATCGGGAGGTCCTGGAATGGGCTGGATTCCGGGTGGAGGAGGCGGCCGATGGCCGCGAGGGGATGGCGCTGGCCCGGTTGCTGCGTCCGGAAGTGATTTTCTGTGCCCGGCAGATCGGGTCGATGCGAGGTGACGACCTGCTCCGCCACCTCGACGAGGAATGGGAGAGCGGCGGCGCCTGGGCCTTCATCTTCATCGGCGAGGACGCGGAAGACCGTTTTCCCTTTTCCCCGAAGCGGGAGGCCGACGAGGTGCTCCCTGACTCCGTCTCCGATGCCACCCTGATCGAAACCGCCCACGATTACCTCGATCAGGTGGAGGAGTGGCGCGAGGTCGAGAGGCGCGCCGAGGAGCAGGTGGATGAAATCCTCCATGACTGGGAGGTCGAGCGTCCCATTTCCAACGGGGAAATCCTTCCGTGGGAGGACGGGCTGGAACTCCATACGGTCGCCGGGCGGGTCCATTCGAACCAGATCCTCCAACTGGCGAAGGAAATCATGGCCGAGAAGGGCCGGAGCCCCGACCTGGAATGCTTCATCGACCTCGGCTTCGTTCCGTTCCGGATGGAAGTACTGCGGGAGGTGCTCCGGGAAATCCTGGGGAACGCCTGTCGCTTCACGCAGAGCGGGACCCGGGTCGATCTCTTTTACATCCGCGGCTCGGGCCGCTCGGTCCTCTTTGTCCGCGATTACGGCGACGGGATGGACACGGACCTGGCGGTGCGGCTGACCGCCGGTTGGGAAAACGATGCGGCTGGCCAGGAACAAGGTCAGGGATTGCGGACGGTGCGGAGGCTGGTCCGGGAAGCCGGGGCCTCGTTCCGGGTCGATGGCGGCAAGGACGAGGCCAAACTTCTGGCCGCGACGTTGCGAAAATCCACCGGTTTCAACCTGCCTGTAAAATCGGTGTCAGGTTCGCCCGTTGCGAATCAAATCACCTTTACGCTGGCTACCAATCTTCTCGGAAAACTTGGCACGGAGGGTTACCGGCTTTCAGTTCAAGGAAACCAACTGCTCATCGTTGCGCCGACGACCGCCGGACTTTTTTACGGCTCGCAAACCTTGCTGCAACTTTTGCC
>CAISZB010000069.1 GCA_903889845.1 uncultured Verrucomicrobium sp.
GATCTCGGGGTCGCGGGTCAGGTTCCCGATGAGCAGGACTTTGTTCAGGTCGGCCATGGGAAAGGCGGCGTGGAGGGTTGGAGCGTTCCGAGAACTTAGGCGGAAGCCTTGGCCGGGGCCTTCGTCTTCAGATAGAACTGGCGGAAGATACCCTTCGTCAGCTTCAGCTTCGCCTGGAGGGTGGCGAGCTTCGCCGGGTCGAGGGAGAACTGGACGTTCACGTAGAAGCCGGAGTCGACATCCTTGTCCGCAATGCGCTCGAAGCGGCGGCGATCCATCTTCTGCGTGCCGAGGACGACACCGCCGAGGGTGTTGATTTCCTTTTCGATCCCGTCGAGGGAGATCTTGATCGGATCGTCCTTCGCGTCTTTCTGGTGGCCTTCGAGGATGAAGAGGCCGTCGTAGTGATTGCTCATCTGTTTTCTTTCTGTCGTGCGGTTGTCGTAATTGGCTTCGGGGGAAACCCTTATAAATCGGTTTTTCCGTTGAAGGAGGTCATTGCTAGCGAAATCCCCCTGCTCTGGCAATACCGAATCGCGTCGGCGGCCCGGTCCCGGAGGGTCGCCGCCTTCTCCCGCTCCTCCGGCAGGAACCGGGCCAGGACGAAGTCCTCCACGGCCCACCGTTCCGGCACCGGACCGATGCCGCACCGGACGCGGGCATAGTCCCGGGTACCGAGGGAAGCCTCGATGGAACGGAGGCCGTTGTGCCCGCCGTGGCTGCCCCGCTCCCGGAGGCGGACCTCCCCGAGGGGGAGCGCGAAATCGTCGACGACGACGAGGAGGTCGGCGGCGGTCAGCTTCAGCCAGTCGAGCCACGCGCGGACGGCCTGACCGCTGAGATTCATGTAGGTGCGGGGCTTCAGGTAGCGGACCTCGCCTTCCCGGGCGACCTCGGAGGGCCCCTTCGGATCGCGGACGAAGCCCGACCCCGGCGTAAGGGAGTCGAGGACGGCGAAGCCGATGTTGTGGCGCGTCCCGTCGTATTCCTTCCCCGGATTGCCGAGGCCGACGACGAGACGGAAGGGGGGAGTCTCCGAGGACATAATGCGAACCCTACGATATCAAAAAAAATCTCCCCGGCCAGAGGCGCGGGGAGATCTTTTAAAAGGAATCGACGATGGAGAAGAACGACTTCTTTTACTTCTTCTTGGCGTCCTTGTCCTTGCCTTCGGCCTTGCCACCCTTGGCATCGGCGGCAGCTTCGCCTTCGGCGGGCTTCTTCTCCTTGATGACTTCGGGCTCCGTGATCGCCGTGGCGTCGGCGGGTTTCACTTCTTCCTCGGCCTTCGGGGCGTGGACGACGGCGATGATCTGATCCTTCGTGTTGAGGATGCGGTAGCCTTCGACGGGGGCGATGTCGCCGACGTGGACGGCCTGGCCGATCTCAAGCTTCGAGACGTCGACCGTGATGCTCTCCGGCAGGTTCTTCGGGAGGGCGGCGACGTGGAGACGGCGGAGGACGGTGTCGAGGAGGCCGCCGTTGGCGACGCCGACGGGCTCGCCGACTTCGACCACGGGGACGTCGACGTGGAGTTCCTCGTCGGCCGCGATCTCATGGAGATCGACGTGGGTGATGGTGTCGGCCAGGGGATCGTGCTGGACGTCCTGGAGGAAGACGAACTTGGCTTCCGTCGCGCCGCCCTCGGAGGCGAACTGGAGATCGACGAGAACGTTCTCGCTGGAGACGCCGTGGAGGGCTTCCTTGAGTTCCTTCTTGTTGATGGAAACGGCGTGCGTCCCCTTCTTGCCGTAGATGACGCCGGGGATGATGCCCGACTTACGGAGGGATTTGATCGCGTTGCGGCCCAACTGAGGGCGCACGCTGGCTTTCAATGCGATGGTCTTGGCCATAAGAGTTCTACCTTTTTAAAAATGAAGAGTGGGTGATCCTATCGACCCCGGGGGAAATGGCAACACCTATTTTGAGCGGGAGGCGCGAGGTTGTGGGTGATGCCCTTCGGGACCGGGTACAATCGCTACGCTTCCCTGTAC
>CAISZB010000070.1 GCA_903889845.1 uncultured Verrucomicrobium sp.
CACCATCCGGATGATCGGGGCGTCCCCTTCCCCGGTCGGGACGTCCATCGTGCCGCCCTGGCTTCCCCCATTGGAGGCGGTAGGCAGCGGCGCGTCGCCGTAATGCTGGTGGATCGCCCGTTCGATCAGCGACTTCGGGACGGCGACGCTGGTGATTTCGAGGCCCAGCTTTTGCTGGAGGGCATCGACGGAATCGTAGTCGTAGGGATCGCTCGTCGCCAGGCGGAGGAAGGTCCCGTCGAAGTCGAGCGGCACCACGCCGTAGCGGAGAGCCTCGCCCCGGGGCAGGCGGGCGATCGCCTTGTCGGAAATGTCGCCGATTTCGTCCTGGAATTCGAGTCCGGCGTCGTTCGCCATCGCCTGGGTGACGGCGGCCTCGCTGACCCGCCCGGCGTGGATGAGAAATTCGACCGCTCCCTTGCCTTTCCCCCCGGCGGAGCTCTTCGCTTCTTCGGCTTCGGATAAGGAAACCACCCCTTCGCGAACCAATAATTCCAGGATGTAATCGTCTTTGGGGAGCACGGCTTTTTTTTAAGGAAACGGAGTGTACTTAATTACCCAAAAATAGCAATCATGCCAAGCATTTACTTAAAACACTTAAAAAGTCCCCGACCTCTTTTCTAGCATGGGTAATTTTGGCAATTCCACTCTTTATCGTGCAATCCTATGTAGGACGGAGTATGACACCAATTTAAGCAAATATCGGACAGAAATTATCAATATATTTTGCTACATTTAGAAGATAATCGGCTTCCGACCGAAAGGGTTCCGCCCCATGGACACCTCCCCCCTCCCCACACCCAGCCTCCTGACGGGAGACATCCGAGACCATCGTCCCGAGGACCAGTTGATCTCCGTCCTCAGCGAGTTGCGGGATATCAAAGCCGCCCTCGACGAGCACTCCATCGTCGCCATCACCGACGCCACGGGGAAGATCACGAGCGTCAACGACAAGTTCTGCGACATCTCGAAGTACTCGCGGGAGGAACTCCTCGGCCAGGACCATCGGATCATCAATTCCCGGCATCATCCGAAGTCCTTTTTCGCCGACCTGTGGAGGACCATCGCCCACGGGCGGGTCTGGCGCGGGGAGGTGCTGAACCGGGCGAAGGACGGCAGCCTCTACTGGGTCGATACCACGATCTTCCCCCGCATGAGCAGCCAGGGGAAGCCGACCCAGTACGTCGCCATCCGCACAGACATCACGCAGCGCAAGGCGAACGAGGAGAAGCTCCGCCAATTCGCCCAAGACCTCACCGACCGGAACAAGGAGCTGGAGATGATCGTCTACACGATCTCCCACGATCTCCGCTCCCCGCTCGTCAACATCCAGGGCTTCGGCAAGCAACTGGACCGCGCCTGCGAGACGATCCGCAACAGCGCCTCTGGAGCGAAGGAGGGTCATATCCCGGTCGAGGTCGTCCGCAAGGCGACGGAGACGGTCATCCCCCAGGCGATCCACTTCATCAACGCCAGCGCAAGCAAGATCGACGTCCTCCTCTCCGGCATCCTCCGCTATTCCCGCCTGGGCCGCGCGACGATCCAGATCGAACCCCTCGACATGAACCTCATGGTCGCGGAGATCGTCGCCGCGATGAAATTCCAGATCGACGAGATGGGGGCCTCCGTGGAGATCCTTCCCCTCCCCCCCTGCCTCGGCGACCGCCCCCACACGGGACAGGTCATCGCGAACCTCCTCGACAACGCGCTGAAGTACCGTTCGCCGAAGCGCACCCTCCGCCTCACCGTGGGGGGCCGGACGGAGGAGGGCCGCTCCCTCTACTGGGTCGCCGACAACGGCATCGGCATCGC
>CAISZB010000071.1 GCA_903889845.1 uncultured Verrucomicrobium sp.
AAAGCGGCGTAACCCGCAGGGCGGGAGGGCTTTTTCTCTCCCCCGTTGTTGGTTGCCTCCCGGCCATGCAGATTAGTTTCCCCTTTTCCTCTTTTCCTCTTTATCGCTATGGCGACGGTATTACATATCCCCGGCTCAGTTTTTTGCAGTCATTCCAGGCAGTCGCGAGCCCTTTATTTCTTCCGCAGCCCCTGCGCGTAGGCAGGGGTGAGGAGGCCGTAGGCCAGGCGGAGGAGGGGGAGAGGCAGGGTGCGCATGAGGAGGCCGAAGGCCCGCATGACGCTGCCGGTAACGATGCGCGGTTTCCCGGCTTGGACGGCGCGGAGGGCTTCCCGGACGGTCTGGGCGGCAGAGATTTGGAGGAAGGCGGGGGGAGGGATGACGCGGCCCTGGTCTGGTCCGGGGCGATGGGCGGCCTGGAAGAACTCCGTCGGGACGGGGCCGGGGCAGAGGGCGGTGACGGTGACGCCGGCGTCGCGGACTTCCCAATGGAGCCCTTCGGAGAGGCTGTTGACGAAGGCCTTCGAGGCGGCGTAGAGGGCGGTGGAAGGGAGCGGCAGGAACCCGGCGACGGAGCCGACGTTGAGGACGGCGCCGTGCCCCCGCGCAACCATGCCGGGGAGGAGGCGGCGGGTGAGGAGGGTGAGGGCCTCGACGTTGACGCGGACGATTTCCTCGCACCGGCGTTCGGGGGACTGTTCGAAGAGGCCCTGGTCGCCCAAACCCGCGTTGTTGACGAGGAGGTCGATCTGTTCGCCTTCCAGACGGGAGCCGAGGGCGGCGACTTCGGAGGGGTCGGAAAGGTCGGCCCGGAGGGCCTCGACGCGCAGACCCGGATGGGCGGCGGCGAGGTCGGCAGCGAGGGTGCGGAGGCGGTCGACCCGCCGGGCGGCGAGGAGGAGGCGGCCCCGGCCTGACTTGTCGGCGTTCAGGAGGGGGGCCAGCTGCCGGGCGAATTCCTCCCCCAGCCCGGACGAGGCCCCGGTGACGAGGGCCGTCCAACCGCGGAAATCGTGCGGCATGGCCGGAGGGCGATCAGCGGACGTCGTGGAGGAGGACGGCGTTGATGAGCTGGTCGTCGTTGTCGTTGAGGCGGATATCGGAGATGAAGACGAGCTTGTCGCCGGTCCCGACGAGGCCCTTGTCGCGGAGGTGTTTCTCCGCGAGGACGACGGTCTCGTTCGGCGAGGCGGGGAAGGGGAGGACGAAGGAGCGGATGCCGTAGTTGAGGGTGAGGCGGCTGCAGAGTTCCTCGCCGACGGTGAAGGCGAAGATGGAGGAGCGCTTCGGGCGGAGGGCGGCGGTGATCTCGGCCAGGTTGCCGGTCCGGGTGAAGACGCAGATGGCGGAGGCGGCGGTCCGGTCGGCCAGATCGACGGCGGAGCGGGCGACAAAGTGGCGGTCGGTCTTCAGGACGATGGTGCCCTGGTGCTCCGAGGTGCCGCTGCGCTCCGTCCGGGCGGCGATCTTGTCGAGGGTCTTGACCGACTCGACGGGGTAGGCCCCGACGGTCGTCTCCCCGGAGAGCATGATGCAGTCGGCCTGCTCGTAGACGGCGTTGGCGACGTCGGTGATCTCCGCCCGGGTGGGGATCGGGTTCTGGATCATGCTTTCGAGCATGTGGGTGGCGACGATGACGGGCTTCATCTCCCGGATGCAGGTGCGGACGATGCGGCGCTGGATGATGGGGAGGTCCTCGAAGGGGCACTCGATACCCAGGTCGCCGCGGGCGACCATGACGCCGTCGCTCTCCGCGATGATGGCGTCGAGGTTCTTCACGGCCTGCTGGTCTTCGATCTTCGCGATGGCGCGGATGTGGAGGGCGTTGTTTTCCCGGAGGAGCTTGCGGAGCTCGTGGATGTCCGAGGGCTCCCGGACGAAGGAGAGGGCGACGTAGTCGATCCCGCACTCGATGCCGAGGAGGATGTCGGCGATGTCCTTCTCCGTGAGGGCGGGGAGGTTCACCTTCACGCCGGGGAGGTTGATGTGGCGGCGGCTGCCCATGACGCCCTCGGTGAGGACCTCGCAGACGAGGTGGTTCTGGTCCTTTTCCAGGACCTTCATGCGGATGACGCCGCTGTCGACGAGGACGATGTCGCCGACGGAGATATCATCGACCATGTCGTTGTAGTTCACGTCGACGGAGAAATGTTCCTCCCGCTTCGCGCCGCGGACGGTGAAGGTGAACTTGTCGCCCGGCTTCAGGTTGAGCTTGTTCGGGAGGTCGCCGGTGCGGATCTCCGGCCCCTGGGTGTCGAGGAGGAGGCCGACGTGGAGGTTCAGCTCCGCGCTGATCTTGCGGATGGAGGCGCAGAGGCCGCGGACCCACTCGTGCTTCGCATGGGACATGTTGAGCCGGAAGATGTTGACCCCGGCGAGCATCATTTCCTTGAGGCGTTCGGGCGATTCGGTGACAGGGCCGAGGGTGGCGATGATTTTGGTGCGGCGCATGGTGGTAACGGTAAAAAGGTTGGAAGGAAAAGCTAGGCTCCTAGAACTAGAGCAATTTCAGGGCCGGACAAGCATTTCTGCCGCAGGTTTTTTTAGGGGGGAGGGGGGCGAAGTAGTAGGTGATGCCCTTCGGGACCGGGTACAATCGCTTCGCTTCCCTGTAC
>CAISZB010000072.1 GCA_903889845.1 uncultured Verrucomicrobium sp.
GCAGGGGCGGGAGCCAACCTGAGGGGGCACCCCTCAGAAGCCTACAAACGCGCGGTGGGCACCGAGCTGTACAGGGAAGCGTAAGCGATTCTACCCGGTCCCGAAGGGCCGCACCCACTCGCCCCCCCCTACGCCGCCGGATGCTGCCCGGGGGCGGGCGCAGGCACCGCCGGGGTCGCCGCCGTCGAAGCGGGAGGCTGGATCGAAGGCGTGGCCGGAGTCGTTAAGGAGGGCGTCGCGGGCGTCGTCGGCGCCGGGTCCTGCAGGGATGACTTCACCTCGCGGTCGAACTCGTCCTTCGCGCGCTTGAACTCGCCCAGGCTCTTGCCCAGGCCGCGGGCCAATTCCGGCAACTTCTTCGCCCCGAAGAAGAGGACGAAGATCACCAGGATCCAGAAGAAATCGAGGCCGTGCGGAAGGAAGGCCAGAAAAGGAAGCGCCGTCGTGTGCATAAAAAGAATCTAATCCCGTCCCGCCCTGAGGACAAGACGCATTAATGACCCTCCGGCTTGCGGCCCCGGTACGCCCGCTCTTCCAGGAAGGTGATGAGCTGCATCCGCAGCTTGTAATAGTCGGGATGCTCCATCACCGCCTTCCGGTCCCGGGGCCGGGGGAAGGGCACCTCCAGGATCTCCCCCACCTCGGCGGCGGGGCCGTTCGTCATCATCACGATCCGGTCGGCCAGGAAGAGGGCCTCATCGACGTCGTGGGTCACCATGAGGGCCGTCTTCTTGTCCTTCCGCCACAGCTCGATGAGGACCTGCTGCAGCTCGAACTTCGTCAACCCGTCGAGCATCCCGAAGGGCTCGTCGAGGAGGAGCATCTTCGGCGAGAGGGCGAAGGCCCGCGCGATCCCCACCCGCTGCCGCATCCCCTGGGAGAGGGCGGCGGGGAGCCGGTCCATCGCGTCGCCGAGGCCGACGAGGGTCAGGTAATACTCGACGATCTGGTGCCGCTCCGCCCGGCTGGCGGTGTAGAAGACCTGATCGACGCCCAACAGGACGTTCTCCCGCGCCGTCAGCCACGGCAGGAGGCAGGGGGCCTGGAAGACGATGCCCCGGTCGGGTCCCGGGCCGTCGAGTTCCTTCCCCGCCAGGATCATCGCTCCCGAGGTCGGCTCGTTCAGCCCGGCGACCATCGAGAGGATCGTCGACTTCCCGCAGCCGGAGTGGCCGATGAGGCAGACGAATTCCCCCTTTTTGATCGTCATGTGGAAATCCTTCACGATCACGGCCTCCCCCTTCGGCGTGGGGTAGATCTTCGTGATGTCGGAGAGGTCGAGGTAGGCGTCGTCGATGATCATGAGGCAATATCGGTATGGACCACTTTCTTCTCACGGGACCGGATCGGCTTCCGCCCGAAGGAAAAGGGCTTCCGGGGCAGGGAGAGGTCTTCGGGCTCGATCTCGGGCAGCGTCAGCTTCCTGGCCAGGGTCACCTTCGGGCGGCCTCCGGGGCCGAGGAGATACTCGATGACCTCCTGCCGGATCGCCTTGAAACGGGGATCGCTATTCAGGGCCAGCCGGTTCCGGGGCCGCTCGATATCGATCTTCACGGCGGGCCCCAGCGTCGCGCCCGGCCCGGCGGTCAGCGGGATGATCCGGTCGGCCAGAAGGATCCCCTCGTCGACCGAGTTCGTGATGAGGACGACCGTCTTCCGGTCCTGCTCCCAGATCCTCTCGATCTCGTCCTGCAGCGTCGCCCGGGTCAGGGCGTCGAGGGCGGAAAGGGGCTCGTCGAGCAGAAGCGTCTTCGGGTTCATCGCCAGCGCCCGAGCGACCGAGACCCGCTGCCGCATCCCGCCGGAAAGCTCCGCCGGGCGGCGCGACTCCGCGTGGGTCAGGCCGACCATCTTCACGTATTTTTCCACATGCGCCGCCCGCTCCGCCGCCGTCTTCTCGGGGAAGACCTGCTCCACGGCCAGGGCGATATTTTCCGAAACCGTGAGCCACGGGAGGAGGGAGTAGTTCTGGAAGACGATGCCCCGCTCCGGCCCCGGTCCGGCGATCGCGACGCCGTTCATTTTGGCCGTCCCCGTGTCGGGCTGCAGCAGCCCGGCCAGGAGGGAGATGAGCGTCGTCTTCCCCGCGCCGGAATAACCGACGATGGCCAGGAACTCCCCATCCTCTTACTTTAATCCATCCCCTTTACCCGCCGTCCCATTGCCGGGTACGCATTCAGCCTCCGCACAACCCAACCCTTCGTTGTACTCTGGAATTTAGCCCTATTCCATCGCGCCC
>CAISZB010000073.1 GCA_903889845.1 uncultured Verrucomicrobium sp.
AGCTTCGTCGTCGAGACGCGGAGCGGCAACACGCCGAAGCCCGACGCCTCCTGGTACCCCTGGACGGCGCTGCGGGACGGGCGTTCCGCCTCCCCCGCGTCGCGCTACTTCCAGTATCGCCTCGATCCCGGCACCGGTTCCGTCACGCGGGTCTCTGTCGCCTACCTGCCGAAGAACCTGCCGCCGAAGCTCGCCCGCCTCGCCCTCCTCGACCCCGGCGTCGGCTACATCACCGTCCCGCCCGCCACCCAGCCCCCGCAGGCGAAGAGCGCCGACCAGATCTACCAGGACGCCCTGGGGAACGGCGTCAGCGTCCGCAACGGCTCCCAGGCCCATTACCAGCCCGTCTTCTCGAAGGGCTACCTCACCGCCGTCTGGCGGGCCACCGACCCCAATGGGGACACCCTCCAATACACCCTCTTCTCCCGCGCCGAGGGGGAGAAGGAGTGGCGGCAATTGGCAAAGGAACTCGACGATCCCGTCTTCAGCTGGGACGTCAGCGGCTGGCCCGATGGTCGCTACCGGCTGAAGGTCGTCGCCACCGACAAGCCCTCCAACCCCGACGCCGACGCCCTGACCGACGAGCTGGTCGGCCCCGTCTTCACCGTCGACAACACCCCGCCCGTCATCCGCGTCGAGTCGGGGCGGTCGCGCTCCGTCGCCTTCACCGTCACCGACGAGGCGAGCGGCATTGTCTCCGTCTCTGTCTCGAAGGACGGCAACGACTTCAAGGACCTCGTCCCCGCCGAGGGGACCCTCGACCCCCGTAAGGAGGCCTTCCGCTATCAACTGAAGGAGGGCGAAGTCCTCTACATCCGCGCCGAGGACCAGGCCGGAAATGTGGCGAGCTTTTTGGTGAAGCCGTAGGGGAAACGAAGCGGAGCGTGAAATGAGAGTTTGGATTCTCGCATCGATCTTGGTGCTCGTTTCGGGTCCTGTTTTTGGGGAGACCATCACCCGCGCCCAGGCAAAGGAGGCGTGGGCGAAGGCCGACAAGCTGCTCGATTCAGCCGCCTCAGAGGACGACTACCGGAAGGTCCTGGAGGTGATCCAGCCGCTCGCTGACGCCGGGTTGGCCGAGGCGCAAAACACGCTCGGCTGGATGTATGATCGGGGAAGGGGGCTTTCCTACGATCCCCGGCTTGCCATTGCCTGGTACACGAAGGCGGCCCTTGCGGGGGAACCGTTCTCCGCCACCCGGCTCGGGGACATCTATTCCCGGGGGCGCCTCGGCCAGCCGGTCGATATGGCGGCGGCCAGGAAGTGGTATGAGGTCGGGGAGAAGAAAGGGCTGCCGCATGCCGGGGTCTCCCTGGCCTTCCAGGAGGTGAAGGGCGAAGGGGGGCCGGTCGATCGGGCGCAGGCGCTCCAGACGATCTACGGCGTCTCCGACCCCAGCCGGGACAAGGAAGCCCAATCCTGCCTCGCCTTCCTTTATGCGACGGAGGGGGAAGGGGTTCCCCGGAATCCGACCCTGGCGCTCATGTGGTGCCGGTTATGCGGCGACGGGATCGAGTGGATCTCGACCCTTCAATCCGATCTGGAGGCGACGCTGTCCCGGGACGAAATCGCCCGGGCGACGGCGTCGGCCGACGAATGCCGCCGCGTCGTGCAGGCCGGAGGGGTGGTCGCCCCGTCCGAGACCCTGGCCGACGGAAGGATCGACTACGATCCCGACCCCGCATGGCGGGAGATTCCCATGCCGCGGATGGCGCACCTGCTGGTTCCGGTCAAGATCGCGGGGCAGGGGCCGTTCAATTTCATCCTCGATACGGGGTTCTCGTACTCCTGCATCGACGGCAAGCTGGCGAAGAAACTCGGATTGAAGCAGGGAGGCTTGCTTAAGACGTACGGCCAGGCCAGGCCGGTCTATCTGGCTGACGGGACGATTTTTCGCCACAGCCTCGCGCAGGCCGCCTTCGTCGATCTTTCCCTGGATGAGGTGAACCGCCACTCCCCGACCCGCATCGATGGATTCATCGGGTACAATCTGCTGAACCATTTCGTCGTCGAGATCAACTATCGGAAGAGCGCCATCCGGCTTTCCGATCCCGCCCGCTATTCCTATGCGGGTGCGGGGACGAGTGTCCCCCTGCAATTCAGGGTCGGGCATCCCTATCTTTCCGGCACGTTTCAGACCCTCTCTGGCCAGTCGATTCCGGCTCAAATCCTGGTCGACACGGGAAGCGACGATGAAGTTTTTTTCACCGCGAGATCCCGCCAACAACTCGATTTCCCGACTCTGGTCCCGAAGGTATTCCCGTGCAAGGAGGCCAGCATGGTCGATGGGCTCTATGAAAGGGTGGCAGGCCGATTTCAGGCGTTTTCCTGCGGGGGTGTGTCGGTTCCCTTTCCCATCGCCTCCTGTTATTCCAAATGGGAATTCAGCAACACGGGTTTTGCCATCGGCGGGGGGTTGCTCAGCCGCTTCAATGTGGTCTTCGACTACTCCCGCAGTCGCCTCATCCTTGAGCCGACCGAATGGCTTTCGGTTCCCAAAACCGATCCTTACATGGAGCAGGGCCTTTGAATCCGGCGGGGATCGGCCCGCTCGGCCCGTTCAGGAAGCGGTATTGAGGATTCCCCGGGAACTGGTAGCATGAAGGCCTCCATGCCCCGCTTCCCCGCCTCCGCCTACCTCGATCTCTCGAAGACCGCCCACGCCGCCCTCTTTGCCGAGGGGGAGGAGGTCTGGCAGGTCTTGCCGAAGCTCAAGGACTACCTGGCGGCGAACCTGAAGCCCGGCTTCCACGGGAAGAAGATCGGCGCGCCGTGGATCGGGGAGAACGTCTTCATCGGGGAGGGGACCGTCGTCGAGCCGGGCGCGGTGATCAAGGGCCCGGCCTGGATCGGGGCCGGGTGCGAGATCCGCGCCGGGGCCTATATCCGGGAGAACGTGATCGTCGGGGACGGCGCGGTCCTCGGCAACTCGTGCGAGTTCAAGAACGCCCTCCTCTTCGACGGGGCGCAGGTTCCCCACTACACCTACGTCGGCGATTCCGTGCTCGGCCACAAGGCGCACCTCGGTGCCGGGGTCATCCTCTCGAACTTCAAACTGGCCGGGGACGAGGTCGTCCTCCGGCTGGCCAACGGGGAGACCGTCCGGACGGGGCTGCGGAAATTCGGCGCCATTGTCGGCGACCGGGCCGAGGTCGGCTGCAAGGTGGTCCTCAACCCCGGCTCGATCCTGGGCCGCGATGTCCTCCTCTATCCCGGTACCGTCTGGCATGGTGTCTTGCCCGAGGCGACGATCGTCAAGCACCGGCCCAATTACGACCTTCGGCCTCGGAGGAAGTAAGAGAGAGGGAGGGGCATTCCGGGCCGGGATTGAAAATCCCCCGTTTTCTGCTACCGTCTCCAGCATGGTCCGCCGGGTTCTGTTCCTTTCCCTTCTCCTGGCCTGCCCTTTTGCGTCCCTTTTCGTCTTCGCGCCCGGGGCGGGGGCGCAAAGCCTGCAGTCGTCCGACGGCACGGCGGTGCCTGCCTCGATCCAGCCGAATTCCGGGAACCCGAATCTCCTCTTCCGCGACGGATTGACCAACGTGGAACTGCAGGACACCTCCTCCACCCCCTCCCTGCGCGATCTCGCGGCCGGGACGGTCTGGGAGGGGAAGGGCGTCGTCCTGCGCCAGACG
The DNA here is from genome assembly GCA_903889845.1 of uncultured Verrucomicrobium sp. Classification (GTDB taxonomy): domain Bacteria; phylum Verrucomicrobiota; class Verrucomicrobiia; order Methylacidiphilales; family GAS474; genus GAS474. The sequence continues at coordinate 3,636 of CAISZB010000073.1, forward strand.
GTGACGGACAAACTTTCCCTGGAGGGCCAATCGGCGGTCAATGCGACCCAGCCGGGCGACCTGCCGACGGTGGCGGCCCTCTCCGGTTCCGGCACCACGGCGGCCTCGGGCAAGACCGGCCTCGCGGCGAAGTGGAAGCCGGCGGAGCCCCTCTTCGTCTCCTTCTCGACGACGAGCGAGGCGACCCTCAACCGCGACCGCGACCTGGGGCAGAGCACTGCGACCCTGAGCCGGGACACGCAGGAGATGAAGACGGAGTGGAAGGCCCTCTCCGCGACGAAGCTTTCGCTGAAGCTGACCCAGGAAAAACTCCAAAGCTCCGCCTCCTACGACGCGCGGACCTCCGCGACGGTCCAGTTCAGCCAGGGCCTGGGGAAGACGGGCCTGACGTGGAACCTCAGCCGGGGCTGGAAGAACGAGCGTCCCGACAGCACGAACCCGGCTTCGGAGATGGTCGGCGGCGTCAACTCGACCTCCTTCGACTGGGACGCCGCCGCCGGGACGAAGCTTTCCCTGGGCGGCTCGTGGGGGGAGATGGACACCCCGGCCAGCGCGACGCGGGAATCGACGCGGGACCTCTTCCTGAAGTGGGACCGCGCCCTCTCCCAGCGAGTCCGCCTCCAGATGGGGGCCAGCTACGGGACGAAGAGCGACACCCTCGACGGCGTCCCCTACTGGGAAGGGGAGCAGGCGACGGTGAGGATGGGGCAGAAAATGACCCTTTCCGACACAGCCTCGGCCCTCTTCGAGGTGAAGCACTCCGTCGCCCAGGAGAACGGCGCCGGATGGAAGACCGACGAGTCGGCGGCGACGTTCTCGCTGCGGAAGATGTTTTGAGTCCAGGCCCGGGTTGCGGGCACAAAAAAGGCCGGGATTGCTCCCGGCCTTTTTTGTGGCGCTCTTTCTCCTTAGAAAGAGCGCTCGGCTTCCAAAAAGCCGTGCAGATGCCGCAGCCGGGTCGGGTGGCGCATCTTGCGGAGGGCCTTCGCCTCGATCTGCCGGATCCGTTCGCGGGTGACGCGGAACTGGCGGCCCACTTCCTCCAACGTGCGGGAGTAGCCGTCGACCAGGCCGAAGCGCTGTTCGATGACGGCCCGTTCCCGTTCCGTGAGGGTGTGGAGGACGTGCTTGATCTTCTCCTTGAGGAGGGCGTAGGCCGTCATCTCGGAGGGGTTCTCCGCCGTCTTGTCCTCGATGAAGTCGCCGAACGTCGTGTCGTCGCTGTCGCCGACCTGGGCCTGGAGGGAGATGGGCTGCTGCGCCATCTTCAGGATCGCGCGGACGCGCTCCACGGCCATCTGGATTTCGTCGGAGATTTCCTCCGGCGTCGGCTCGCGGCCGAATTCCTGGACCAGCTGCTTCTGCACGCGCATCAGCTTGTTGATCGTCTCGATCATGTGGACCGGGATGCGGATCGTCCGCGCCTGGTCGGCGATGGAGCGGGTGATCGCCTGCCGGATCCACCACGTGGCGTAGGTGGAGAACTTGTACCCGCGGC
>CAISZB010000074.1 GCA_903889845.1 uncultured Verrucomicrobium sp.
CTACAGGCTCTTAGCTGGGACTGCCTGCGCGATAGCGCAATCCACCCAAAGGGGGAAACCAATCGGCAGGGGCGGGAGCCAACCTGAGGGGGCACCCCTCAGAAGCCTACAAACGCGCGGGTGGCCTCCACCTGTACAGGCAAGCGTCAGCGATTCTACCCGGTCCCGAAGGGCATCACCCATAACTTCGCGCCCCCCCCAATCCCCCACAGCCACCCTTGTCCTCCGCACCGATTGCCCCTACCTTACCGGGATGTCCTCCCTCTCCGAAAATCTTCCCAAAGTCCAGGCCCGGATCGAGGCGGCCCTTCGCCGCTCGAACCGCCCGCCGGGCTCCGTGACCCTCGTCGCCGTCACGAAGACCCATCCCCCGGAGACCGTGCGGGAAGCCCTCGCCGCCGGACTCGACCAGATCGGGGAAAACAAAGTCCAGGAAGCCCGCGCGAAGAAGCCCGAGGCCGGGGACCGGGGCGTCTGGCACCTCATCGGCCACCTTCAGACGAACAAGGTCAAATACGTCCCCCCCCTCTTCGACTGGGTCCACTCCATCGACTCCCTCGGCCTCGGCCGCGACCTCAGCGACCGGGCGAAGGAAGACGGACGCCGCCTGAAAATCCTCCTCCAGATCAACCCCTCCGGGGAATCGACCAAATTCGGCGTCCCCCCCGATCAGGCCTCGGCCCTCGCCGAACAGCTCAACAAACTCCCCAACCTCGAACTGCGCGGCGTCATGATGCTCGCCCCCTACTACGAGGACCTCGAACGGACCCGCCCCCTCTTCGCCGAACTCCGCGAGACCCGGGACCGGATCGAAAAAGAGACCGGCCTCGCCCTGCCCGAACTCTCCATGGGGATGAGCCACGACTTCGAAATCGCCATCGAGGAAGGCGCCACCATCGTCCGCCTCGGCACCATCCTCTTCGGCGCCCGGCCAAAGCCGGACAAAACGGCCAAGACCCCCTCCGATGCGGCGGCGGACTAGCCTCGGCTTAAGCCTCCTGCTCCTCCTCCTCGCCGCCCCCCTCCTCCTGGCGGCCTCCGCCGGGGAGACGGCGACGGCCACCCTCCTCTGGACGAAGGGCCAGGAACGGCAAAAGCTCCTCCTCGCCTGGAACGGGGAAACGTTGCGGATCGAGCAGCCGGAAAAACGCTTCGTCCTCCTCTACCGGGAACGGGACGGCCTCGTCATCGGCCTCGAAGCCCGAGACGCCTTCTACTGGAAATTCGAGTGGCCGAAGATCGACATCATCCTGAAGGAACGGAAAGCCGTCGTCGCCCACTTCGGCGGCGTCCTCGGGGAAACAAACTCGAAGCCCGACGCCCCTCCCCCGCCAAAGCCCCTCCCCGTCTGGCGCCCCCATCCTAGCCCTAGCCCCAGCCCCGGACTCCTCCTCGAAACCCCCGTCGGCAACGATGGCGAAGGGACCGCCCCGAGCGACCTCCTCCTCATCGCCCGCTGCGCGGCGAAGGAAGACAAGCCCCAGAGCGCCCTTGGTCTCCTTTGGCTCCGCTACGCCCAGGCCGCCGAGATCGTCCGCACTGTGGCCCTGCGCGAGCTGGCCCCCACCGGCCTCGCCGACGCCGTGGCCAGCCTCGCCGCCCGACAGACCACCCCGCTCGAATTCCGGATCGAATTCCGCAAGATCGCCTCCGAGTCGCTCGCCCTCGTCCCCGAGTCGTGGCAGACCGGCGTCGCCCTCGATCCCACCCGTTTTACCGTGCCGAAAAATTACCGGGAAATGCCCCTCGCCCCCCTGGAAGAACTGATGGGCAACGCCCCGGCC
>CAISZB010000075.1 GCA_903889845.1 uncultured Verrucomicrobium sp.
CGTCCACAAGTCCATCTCCATGTACATCCTTTCTTTTTATAGGATGTCTCACTTTTCGACCGCCCCGCTCACTGTCTCATTTTTCGACCGCCTTTTATACGGCCGATTTCGGGATCACGCCGCGCTCGGACGGGATGTTCCTCCTGACGCCGGAGGCTGAGACCGACTTCGGCCTGATGAACTGCTGGGCGCATAGCGGGAAGGCAGGGCTGTGAGCCCCGAGTTTTTGGCGTTCCTCCCGTTTGTCCTCGATCACGAAGGGCGGGAGTTCGAGAACGATCCCGAAGATCCGGGCGGGGCAACGAAGTTCGGAATCGATCAGCGGGATCACCCCGGCATCGACATCGTCACCCTGACCATGCAGGAGGCAACGGCCATTTACTGGCAGGAATGGCTCGATGCCGGGGCCGACCATCTGCCCTACGTCATGGGTTGCGTCTATTTCGACGAGCATGTGAACGCGGGACCGCGTCCTGCGACGATTCATCTTCAGGCGGCGCTCAATGCCCGCCCCTCGCTTTTCGATCCTGTGCAGGTGATCGCTATCGACGGGGTTATGGGACCGGCGACTCGGGCGGCGGCATGGGCCTCCCAGGGGTCACCCGACCTCGCTCACATTATCGACGATCAGCTCGACCTCCGGGCGGCCCGTTATCGGACGCTGGCTGAGTCGCCTCGCTTCATCAAGTTCCTGCCCGGCTGGCTGAACCGAGCGGAAGACCTCCGCGCCTGGGCGACAAATCCTCCTCTTTTATGACCAAACCGTTCCGATTCAAACCGGCGATCAGTTGGCCCGGCGGCAAGTCCCGCCTCGTCGACGAGATCCTTCCCCTCATTCCGAAGCACACCTGCTACGTGGAACCGTTTGCCGGGGGCATTGCAGTCCTCTTGGCGAAACCCAGGTCGGAGCTGGAGGTTTTGAACGATACCTCGAATGAGTTAATCAACTTTTACAGGTGTGTTCGGTTCCATGCCGACTCTCTCCTGACGGAGTTGGAGTTCGTCCTCAACTCGCGGGAGGAGTTCCACGATTTCCGCCGTCAACCGGGTTTGACCGATATCCAGCGGGCGGCACGGTGGTACTACCGCAATAAAAACTGCTTCGGTGGGGCGAACATGGAAACGTTTGGAACGAGCGCCCTGAGCGCGGGTGCGGGTCACGGTTCCCGGCAACACCGGATGGAGGCAATCCGCCTCCTCAATCTGCGTCTCGACCGGACGCTTATCGAAAGCGAGTCCTGGGAGAAATGTCTCGACCGTTACGACCGCCCCAGCACGTTCTTCTTCATCGACCCGCCCTACACGGAGTGCGATGCGGGGATGTACCCCGCATGGACGACGGCGGATGTGGTGAAGCTGCGGGAGCGTTTGGCTTTGCTTAAGGGGAAGTGGCTGGTGACGCTAAACGACTGCGCTGCGATCCGGTCGATCTTCTCCGGCTGCAAGATGAAAGGAATTGTCCGTGCCAAGGGAATTGACGGACGCCATGGGGCGAAGGAATATCGGGAGGTAATCATCACGCCGTGAGCGTCCAGAGACCGCCCCACATCCTTGCGAACCCTGCCAGCAAGCCGTTTATGAGAGCGAAGAATCTGTCATAGTTTTGTCATAATCCCAAAAATATCAGCATAACTCGTTGATTATTATTTAATACTTAGAGGTCTTGCAGCCCTCCAAGCCTCCCTGCCCGGATGTAACAGAACTGGCCTACAGGTGCGACCGAAGGAATTCCATCCGCTTCGGATAGAGGGTGTCCGCTGCTTCTAACCCGCTTGGGAGGAATCACGCGGCCTCTTTCCCTTGCCCTTTTTCCCCCGCCATCGCATGATCCCTCCATGCCCTTTTTCAAAGCCTTCGGCTTCCGCCGAAGCCAAAACAGCCTTCAGGTGGGATCGAAGGTCCCGGCCCTCGCCGCCCTCGATCAGGACGGCAACAAAGTCGACCTGGCCGAGCAGACCGCCTCCGGCCTCACCTACCTCTATTTCTTCCCGAAGGCCGGGACGCCCGGCTGCACCCTCCAGGCCTGCGACCTGCGCGACAGCCACGCCCGCCTCGTCCAGGCCGGCATCCGCGTCATCGGGGTGAGCCGGGACAAGGTCGCCTCCCAGAAGGCCTTCCACACCGCCAAGCGGCTCCCCTACTCCCTCCTCTCCGACCCCGAGGGGAAAATCATCAAGGCCTTCGGCGTCGAGATCATCTTCGGCCTCCCCCTGCGGCAAAGCTTCCTGCTCCGCGACGGCCTCATCATCTGGCGCGACCTCCATTCCCCGATCCAAAACCAGGCCGACGACCTCCTCCGGGCGCTGCCGAACCTGCCGAACCCGAAGTAGCCGCCCCTCCCCGCCACTCCGAGAGCAAGAGGCTGTCCCCCGTGCGCGTCGAAGTCCCCGCCATCGAATCGAGCCCGCGCATCGGCGTCTGGATCTTCCTTCGCGGCCTCGCCCTTGTCCACTTCTGCGCCTTCGCCTCCCTCCTGCCGCAGATCGCCGGGTTGATCGGGCCGAACGGCATCCTCCCCGCCGGGGAATACCTCTCCCTCCTCGCCCGCTCCCTGGGCGCGGAGGCCTTCTTCGCCGCCCCCTCCCTCTTCTGGCTCGGCGCGGGAAAGGGCGCCCTCCTCACCGTCACCGGCCTGGGCATGGGCGTCAGCCTCCTCCTCTTCTACGACGTCGCCCCGGCCCTCTGCCTGGGCCTCCTGTGGGGGCTCTACCTCTCGGTCGTCTCCGTCGGGCAGGACTTCTTCTCCTTTCAGTGGGACGCCTTCCTGCTGGAGGCGACCCTCCTCGCCGTCCTCGCCGCCCCGTGGCGCTTCGCCCCCCGCTTCTTCTCCCTGCCGGAGCTCCCCTCCCCCCCCCCCCC
>CAISZB010000076.1 GCA_903889845.1 uncultured Verrucomicrobium sp.
AACTCACTCGGATACGGTTCTCGCTTCGCCTCCATCCCAAACTTTTCACAAATCTCCCTCTCCCTGTACAGCCGCTATCGGACTTTTTTCACAGCTTCTGAGGCGTTACGCTGAGTATTTTCCTCTTAAGTAGACTTATAATGGTCATGGGCGAAGAAGTTGGCTACCACCACTGATGCTTCCCCTCCTTCTTTGGCTCCTATTACTCGTCCCCTCAAATCCACACTCAACGCGCACATCCCTTTATCTGTACACCCCACTTTTCGATTGCGCAGCATTCGGGTCCACTTAAGAGGGAAACGCTCTAGGTGGTTGCTTTTTTCCGTTCTGCGGCCTCTTTGAGGAGAGCATCCATAAGGGAAGATACTTCCCGGAACCCGGAAGCGGCATCGATGACCAACGTGCGGTATGTGGTGGGAAGCATGGGTGTCGGTTGTCCTGGGTGCCAGAGATTCGCCGCCGTCTCCCAAACTTTCCACGCGGTTTGAAACTGCGTGGCCCAGTACTGGAATCGTTTGCGGGATGAGTCGAGTGCCGCAGGGTCGATCTGTCGTCCGTAATCTTCTCGGGCATATAGGCGGAGGATTTTCAGGTTTTCTTGGGCTTGCTTCTTGGCCGCAGCAGCTTCCTCGAAAACGGGATCGTGCGGGAAGGGCGCTGGTGCCTGACTTGTCGGACTTGTCGTCGGGAGAGGCGCTTTCCTGCGAATGGATACCCCGGAATAACGTTTCTCCTTCTGTCGGCAATTCGCCATCGACTGGCGGAAGAAATCAAGGAGTGAAACCGTTGCGATGGGGTATTTCCACTTGCGTCCTTCCCGCCAGGCACGCTGGAGGTTTTCGATCGCCGTCCGAAGGATGCGGCGATGGCGCGCCGCCACGTCCTGCATGAGCCAGACTCCGAACCCCTTGTCCTTGTTGACCATCTTAGGAAGCTTGACGCAGTAAATTCCGGGGTTTTCGATGATTTTCATGCCCTCTTGGACGAGCCTCCGTTCCCAGTGGCTGATCGTGGAGCGCAGAATTCGACGGGATCGGCGAGGAAGTGCTGACGTCAGAAAATCGGCGTCAAATACATCGAGGAGGAGACGCAGCCGGTCGTGTTTGGTTCCGGCCCTTGGATAGAGTTTTCCAGAGCCGTCGGCTTCCCAAATGACTGGTTCCGATTCGTCATCGCTCAATAGGAATGCCGTGGTTGCTTCGAGATCGAGATGGCGCAGAGGCTCGGGGATTTTGGCGGGATCGGCCCAGGATGTCGCCATGATCCGCTGGAAGCTGTCCCAGACCGAGTGACGGGCGAAATAAAGGCATGAGAGAAATAGCTCAGAGCGGAAGCCGAAGCGTGGGGAGTCGTCGCCGACCGCCTCCCTTGTGTGCGACCTGGTCCAGAGGGATTCGTCGTTGCCGATCTTCTCTAGTTCATCAAGCGACTGCAGGCCTGCCTGTTCTGTGAGGAATTGCGGGGGACCCACCAGAGAGGTGAGGAGGGAGGTGGAGAACTGGTCCAAGTTCCCATCGGTGAGGGTGACACCGGTGGCGAGCGAAGGAACATGGACGAACAGAATTTCTCGGGAGAGGGCCTGTTTCCCGAGCCCGTCGGTGTAGATGGGGTTGTATCGGACAAGGGATCTCCGGATCTTTTTTTCGACGTCGGCCTCGTTGCCATCGAGAACGAACGTATGGACAGGGGCGGGTTCGATCCCGGGAACGGAGACTGAGAGAACACGTCGCCAGAGTGGATTTGCCTCCCGGCGGTTTTGGGGAATCAGTTTGAAGGCTAGTCGGGTTATCAGCTCGGCGACTCGTTCCCTTCCTTTCTGCCACATCTCGGCGGCATTGAATCGACGACGGAGGGAGCGATCGAGGAGGGAAAACTCGTGGCGGTGCAGGAAGCGTTGCCATGCCTTCTTGCCAAATCGGGGTGAGACTCCTCGGATGGCGAGAGACTCGATGGGGAACTGTTTGGAGGTCATGACAACTCCCAAGATAGGCTGATTCCACAGGATTGGCCACGAGCGGGGAAGATATTTCGAAGGAATAATTTATATCCAATTGTCCCGTAGTCTGTCGCCGATTCCGTGAGGTATTTGAAATGCTCCGAGCCGGATAAAGTGAATTCTGTCGAAGAATCTTTCTCCAAGGAGGGCTTCCAGGTCCGTTTGTGGGTATATGCAACGAGAATTCCTCTCCGCAATCGAGTTGGCTAGCCGATGGGGAACCAGTCGTTGGACCGCCCTTCGGGCCATGCGTAGGGCCGGCGTCCAAGGGATGAAGACTGGATCGGGCCAGTCGTCCGCCGTGCGGTTCCATGTTAGCGACGTTAGGCGCGTTGAGCGGGGCCGTTCTGCCTCAGTGCCCTCGCCTCATGGGGTCGCAACCCTTTCCCGCCATGCCTGAGACGGCACCCCCCAGCTAACTCGAACGAAACCCATACCACCATGAGCACCCCCCAGAACAACCCGACCACCGTCTCCAATCTCGAGCCGACGCCTCGTTTTCAGCCTGCCG
>CAISZB010000077.1 GCA_903889845.1 uncultured Verrucomicrobium sp.
CTGGTTGATCGTCGGCATATTTTTCGCTGTGATTTAAAACTGAAAACTTTTCCCGTCTCAAAACGGGAAGGGTTAGAATGCTAAAAAGAATTTTTCTCGCAAGGAATTTTTTCGATTTTTCTCAGATCGTGGCCCGTTTTTCGCTTGCCGGGAAACGAATCGTTCCCCTCCCCTCGCTAAAAACTCGGTAAAAAGGCCTCAATAAAGGCCGTGAAAAGCGCCCAATAAACCTTCGGCGCGGCGATCCATCCCGGTTTCCCTTGACAAGAAGCTCAGGGATTCGCCGGAGCCGCGGGAGGCGTCGGTGCCGCCTCGGCAGGGGCGCCGGAGGTGATCGGCACGCGCTGGACCTCGGCGGGAGCGCCGTATTGATCGGCCATCCCCTCGATTTTTTCCTCCACATGCTGCCACTGGAACCACACGACGCAGGCAAAGCCGAGGGAAGCCGCGATCACGTTGCCGAAAAAAGTATTCATGAAGGGAAAGGAAGTGCGTCGGAGAGCGTTGAAAAAAGCGCGTCAAAAGCGTTACGCGGCGGGAAAGGCCAGCTCCACGGCCTCCAGGATCGAGTGCATCGCCCATGTGTGCAGCTCCTGAATCCGGGCCGTATTCTTCGCGGGCACGATCCACGCGATGTCGACGAGGGGGGCCAGCTTCCCGCCGTCCTTGCCCAGGAAGCCGAGGGTCTTCACGCCCCGGTCCCGCGCCGCCTCGACCGCCGTGACGAGGTTCCGCGAGTTCCCGCTCGTCGAGTAGACGGCGAGGACGTCGCCGGGACGGCCCAGCGCCTCGATCTGGCGGGAGAAGATGTGGTCGAAGCCGAAGTCGTTCGCGATGCAGGTGAGGGCCGTGGCGTCGGCGGGGAGGGCAATGGCCGGGAGCGCGATCCGGTCGGTGCGGTAGCGGCCGACGAGTTCCTCCGCCATGTGGAGGGCGTCGGCGGCGCTTCCGCCGTTCCCGGCGCAGAGGATTTTGCCCCCCTTGCGGAGGGAGGCGACGACGGCCTCGGCCATCGCCGCGACGGGAGAAATCACCCCCGGGAGCGGCGGCAATCTGGTCGACGAGCGCCTTCAATTCGGCGAATTGCGTTTCGACGATTGACCCATACGCCAGTTCTTCGCTACCCATAAGGGCTGCTAGACTAGCCAGTGAAGATTCTCCTTCGCCATCTTTTTGTTTCCCTCCTCCAGGCCTTCCTCTTCTGCCTGGGCGCGTGCCTGGTCCTCCTCATCGTCCAGGACCTCTTCAATTCCCTCGACGAGTTCACCCGGAACCAGGACCGGATGAACCTGATCTTCTCCTATTACGGGGCGCTGATCCCGGGGGCCCTCCTGATGGTCCTCCCCCCGGCGCTCCTCTTCGCCACGCTCTACACCCTCCTGAACCTGAACCGGACCAGCCAGCTCGTCGCCATGCAGGCGTGCGGCGTCGGGATCGGGACGATCTTCCTCCCCTTCGTCGTCCTCGGCCTGGCAGCCACCCTCTTCCTCTACTTCCTGACCCTGGGACCGGGGGCCACCGCCCGCGCCCGGCAGAACGCGATCATGAGCGAGCTGCGGAGCAAGCCGGGGACCGAGCAGGTCTACACCGCCCAGGTCTACCGCGACCCCTCCCGCCATCGGACCTGGTTCCTGCAGCGCCTCTACATCGAGAAGAACCTGGCCGAGGGGGTCGAACTCTGCGACCAGAACGAGGCGGGGCAGGACACCCGCAACCTCTTCGCCCGGCGCGGCTTCTGGGACACCGCCACGACGACCTGGACCCTGGAGGACGTCCTGGTGGAGACCTTCGACGGCACCGGGAACATGAGCGGCCAGCAGTTCTTCGACCATTACGACGTCGCCGACGCCGGTCCCGCCGCCGCGCCGAAGCAGATGGTCCGCACCCTCCTCGCCCCCGACGAACTGAACCTGGGCGACCTGCGGAACGTCGTCGACAACTCCGAGCTCGACGCCGTCCACCTCTCCCCCTACCAGGCGCAGATCGACTACCTCTTCGTCTATCCCTGGGTGGCGATGGTCCTCGTCCTCTTCTCCCTCCCGCAGGGCCTCCAATACGGGCGGCGTCACGTCGGGGCCGGGGTCTTCAACGCGATCTTCCTCCTCATCGGCTTCTACGTCGTCTGGAACTTCTTCCTGGCGATGGGGCGCGGCGGACGTCTGCCGCCGCTCCTCGCTCTGCTGATCCCGATGCTCGGCTTCGGCGCCGCCGCCCTCTGGCGGATCGCCCGGATGGGCGGCTTCAACCTCCTCGACATCATTTTCGAACCGAGCGACCCCCCCTCCCACACCCCGAAAAAGCCATGAGCCTTCCCAAAATCGGCACCAAAGCTCCCGCCTTCAGCGCCCCGACCCAGTCGGGGGAGACCGTCACCCTGAAAAGCCTGCTGGGCCAGCCCGTCGTCCTCTTCTTCTACCCGAAGGACAACACCTCCGGCTGCACCGTCGAGGCGTGCAGCTTCCGCGACGCCTACGCGGAATTGAAGAAGGTCGCCCGCGTCCTCGGCGTCAGCCCCGACCCGGTGAAGTCCCACGAAAAATTCGCAACGAAGTTCACCCTCCCCTACCCCCTCCTGGCCGACACGGAGAAGCAGATCGTGACCGATTACGGGGTGTGGGTGGAGAAATCGATGTATGGGCGGAAGTACATGGGCGTGGCCCGGACGACGTTCCTGATCGATGCCAAGGGGAAGATCGCCCGGATTTTCGAGAAAGTGAAGCCCGAGGGGCATGCGGAGGAAGTGCTGGCGGCGGTGAGGGAGCTGTAGGGGGGACTCCGGGGAGGGTACGGCCCTTCGGGACCGGGTACACTGCCGTCGCGATAGCGACAAAGAGATAAAGGGGCTAACTGAATTGCAGGGCCGGGAGGCAATCGCTTCGCTTCCCTGTACAGGTGGAGGCGATCCGCGCGTTTGAACGAATGGAGGGCGTGCCGCCCTCCAA
>CAISZB010000078.1 GCA_903889845.1 uncultured Verrucomicrobium sp.
CCCGGAGGCGGCGGACGGCGGCCTCGTTCCGGGCATCGACCATCAGGTGGAAGCCGCCGATCCCCTTCACGGCGGCGATCTCCCCCCGGCGCAATCCCTCGACGGCGGCGAGGAGGGCCGCGTCCTCAAAGAGGGGGGCGTCTTCCTTTTTCAGCCGGAAGGCGAGGCGGGGGCCGCAGACGGGGCAGGCGGTCGGCTGGGCGTGGAAGCGGCGGTCGGCGGGGTCCTCGTACTCGGCCCGGCAGGCGGGGCAGAGGGGGAAGGCCTTCATCGAGGTGTTCGCGCGGTCGTAGGGGAGGGCCTCGATGAGGCTGAAGCGGGGGCCGCACCGGGTGCAGTTGAGGAAGGGGTAGCGGTGGCGGCGGTTGGCCGGGTCGAAGAGTTCGCGGAGGCAGTCGGGGCAGGTGGCGATATCGGGGAGGACGAGGGCGGTGCGGGGACCGCCGGTCTCGCTCGCTTCGATTCGGAAGCCGACATGACCGACGGCGTCGAGCCACGACGGCTCCAAGCCCTGGATGAAGGCGGGCGAGGGCACCTCGGCCCCGAGGCGGAGGAGGAAGGTTTCCAGGTCGGGGCGGGACCCTTCGACCTCGACCTCGGCCCCCCGGGGGGAATTGCGGACCCAGCCCGTCAGGCCGATCTGGCCCGCCAGCCGGTGGACGAAGGGGCGGAATCCGACTCCCTGGACCGCGCCGCGCACGGCGAGATGAAGGCGGAGGCGGTCGGCTGGGAATGGGGCGGAGAAGGACGCCGTCAGTGAACCCTTTTTGGCCGATGTGGAAGTGTCCTGCTCCATTTCTTCTCCATCCTACACGGGAGGGTTCCGGCTACTGACCGTGAATTGACAATCTTTGCGCAAGAATTGCGCATCAATCGCCAAAGGGGAAAAAGCAGGCCGGGAAGCGAAATGCCATACTGGAGGCCAAGAAACAGCAATGCACGAAGTCTCGATCATGGCCGAAGCGGTTCGGATGGCGACGGAAGCGGCCCGGAAGTCCGGGGCGGTCCGGGTGACCTGCCTGAAGCTCCGCGTCGGCACCCTCAGCGGGGCGGTGCCGGACGCGATGCGCTTCGCCTGGGACGTGGTCTGCCAGGGGACGGAGGCCGAGGGAGCCCGCCTGGAGATCGAGCCGGTGACGGCGGCCTGCCGCTGCGAGGCCTGCCGGACCGAATTCGATTGCGCCGACTTTATCAACGAATGCCCCCGATGCGGGACGCCCGGCGCCCGCCTGCTGCGGGGGCGCGAGCTCGATATCGCCTCGATAGAAACCCAGGATCATTAATTAGAACCCCAAGACGACTATGTGTACAGAATGCGGATGCGGCCACGGACACGGCGGTGCCGATGTGAAAATCGGCGGAACTTCCCACGACCATGAGCATGGCCACGCTCATCCTCATGAGCATGGGCATGACCACAGCCACGAGCACGGCGCGAGCCGGGAACTCTCCCTGAACCTCTCCCTCATGGAGAAGAACGACCGCTTGGCCGAGCGGAACCGGGGCTATTTCCAGGCAAAGAAGCTCCTCGTCCTCAACGTCGTTTCCTCGCCCGGATCGGGCAAGACGACCCTCCTCCGGGAGACGGCGGCCCGGCTGGCCGGGAAGCTCCGCGTCGGCGTCATCGTCGGCGACCTGGCGACCGACAACGACGCGGCCCGCCTCCGCACGGCGGGGGTCCCGGTGATCCAGATCACGACGGGGACGGTCTGCCACCTCGATGCCGAGATGGTCGCCCGCGCCGCCGAGCAGCTCGATACCGACAATCTGGATCTCCTCATCATCGAAAACGTCGGAAACCTCGTCTGCCCCGCCGATTATGATTTAGGGGAAACACTCCGCGTGGTGATGCTTTCGACGACCGAGGGGGAGGACAAGCCGCTCAAATATCCCCCGATGTTCCACTCCGCCCAGGTCGTCATCGTGACGAAGGGCGACATGGCCGCCGCCGCCGGATTCGACCGGAAGCAGGCCTTGGCGAACCTGAACAAGATCAGCCACCACGCGACGCTCTTCGAGGTCTCCGCGAAGACCGGGGAAGGGATGAAGGAGTGGGTCGAGTTCCTGGCGCAGCGGCACAGCGTGGTTGCAAGGAAGTAGGGACTACTTCCGGGAAGCGTACAGCTCCCGAATCATCCGCACGGCTTCTTCGACTCCGGTCTGCGCCTCCGTGGAGAGTTCCTCGCCAAACTCCATATCCATGACCGGGATCGCCAGCGTCCAGGCCTCGGGGCCGTGGCCGAAGAGGCCTCGCGCCATGGCGATGAGCGATTGCGGGCTGGTGGCGTGGCCGAGGAGGTTCGGAGCCGAGACGGCTTCCGCGATTTGCCCCGCCTCGATCGGACGAAGGGCGACGCCCGTGGGGGCGACGGCGGCATTAACGGCGGCATCGACGAAAACGACCACCTGCGCCCGGGAGATCGGCTCGGCCAGCTCGGGGACGAGTTGGTGCCGCGTGATCACCTCGATCCCGGGCAGGGCAAGGGCCTCGACGGTCTCGGCGGCCCGGACGCCCGCCCCATCGTCCCGGCGCAGGGTGTTGCCGTAGCCGATGACGAGGAGGCGGAGGGAGGAACCGGTCACGGGAGGAGTTTTGGCGCTCGCCCCCGATAAAACAAGCGCGCAGCGAAACGTCGTGGGACGCTCCGCTGCGCGCTCGCTTTCCGGGGAAGGATCGGTCCTTAGCCTACCCTCGCACCGCTGAACCGACGACTTCGCCGCCGGGGGCGATCAGCTCGATGCGCATGGGCATCTGGCCGAGGGCGTGGGTCGAGCAGCTCAGGCACGGGTCGTAGCAGCGGATGCCGTGCTCGACGCGGTTGAGCATCGGCTCGGGACTCTTGTTGCCGCGCACGTAATGCCGGGCGATCTGGGCGACGGTCTGGTTCATCGCCAGGTTGTTCTGGCCCGTGGCGACAATGAGATTGACCTTACGCAGCAGGCCGTCCCGGTCC
>CAISZB010000079.1 GCA_903889845.1 uncultured Verrucomicrobium sp.
GGCAGGCCGAGGGCGGGAAGGAGGGCGAGCCATTCCTGCTGGGTGGCGCAGGAGAGGCCCCGGATCTCCCCCGGGCCGTAGAGAACGACGGCGAGGGGACGCTGGGCGACGAGCTTCGGGTCGAGTTGCTTCAGCGATCCGGCGGCGGCGTTGCGGGGGTTGGCGAAAGGGGGCTCCCCGGCCTCGACCCGTTTCCGGTTCATCTCCTCGAACCCGGCGGAGGGGAAGTAGACCTCGCCGCGGACTTCCAACACTTCCGGGATGGCAACGCCCTTCGCCGGGGTGAGGGTCAGGGGGAGGGAGCGGATCGTCCGCAGGTTTTGCGTCACGTCGTCGCCGGTCTTCCCGTCGCCCCGGGTCGCGCCGAGGACGAGGCGGCCCCGCTCGTAGCGGAGGCTGATGGCGACGCCGTCGATCTTCGGCTCGACGACGAAGGAGTGGGGCTTTCCCAGGAGGCCCTTGGCGACCCGCTTCGTGAATTCCTCGACCTCCTCCCGGGAGTAGGTGTTGTCGAGGGAGAGCATCGGGGCGGCGTGAGGCACGGAGGCGAAGGACTCCAACGGCGCGCCGCCGACACGCTGCGAGGGGGAATCGGGCGTCGCCAGTTCGGGATGGGCGGCCTCCAGGGCGAGGAGTTCCCGGTAGAGGGCGTCGTAGGCGGCGTCAGCGATCGTCGGGGCGGCGTCGAGGTAATAGGCGCGGTCGTGCCGGGCGATCTCGGCGGCCAACTCTGCGTGACGCGCCGCCCCGGTTTTTTCTGAATTTTTGCCGCTTTCGCTCATCGGGTCTTGCCTTCGTTTGAGGGTTCAGAATACTGGAGGTTCTTCGCATGAAAAGACAACCTTCCGCTTCCGCTCTTCCCGTGATCCTCGGCATCGAGGGGGGCGGCACCAAGACCACCTGGGCCCTCGTCGACGCGCAGGGGAAAGTCCACGCCAACGGCCAGGTCGGGAGCGGCAACCTCCATCACCTGAGCGACAAGGAACTCCTGGGCCGCTTCAAGGACATCCGCACCGGGATCAATGCGAAGAAATTCCACGTGATCGCCGTCGCCGGGGCCTTCGCCGGGTGCCACCTCGACTCCGCCAAAAAGCGGGCGGAGGGCTTCATGCTCCAGGTCTGGCCCGACTCGCGCGTCCGCCTGGCGGGGGAGGACACCCGCTCCGCCTACGCCTCCGCCCACGGGGAGAAGGACGGCCTCATCGTCATCGCCGGGACGGGATCGAACGTCCAGGGGCGCAAGGGCAGCCGCTGGGAAAAGGCGGGCGGCTGGGGACACATTTTCGGCGACTTCGGCGGCGGTTACGACATCGCCCGCCGCGCCTTGGAGTCCGCCTACCGCCACTTCGACGAGACCGGGAAGACCGGCCTCCTGGGAAAGAAGATCCTGGCGAAGTCGGGCCAGCCGGACCTCGTCGAGTTCGTCACCTGGCTCCTCGACGACGCCAAGGCGACCAAGCTGAAGACCGTCGTGGCCTCCCTCGCCGTCGCCGTCTTCGAGGCTGCGGCGAAGGGGGACCCCCTCGCGAAGGCCGCGATCGAGGAAGGGGCGGCCCATCTGGCCGACCGTGTTCTCTTCGTCACCCGCCGCCTGGGCTTGAAGAAGCCCGACATCGGCCTCGTCGGCAGCCTCGTCGAAAAGAACGCCGGCTACCGCGCCCTCTTCGAGAAGGAAGTGCGGCAGCGGATCGACGCGGGCCGCTTCTTCGTCATCGAACTGCCCGGCGCGGTCGGCATCACCCGGATCGTCGCCAAGAAGGCGTTTTCGGAGGCCTGATCTGAAGGCGAAACCGTCCAGGAAACCGGCGAAGCCGTCGGCCAAGGCCAAGGCGAAGCCCGCCGTGGCGTTTTCCTACGCCTCGGCGACGACCGAGGGGCGGAACCCCCGTTCCCGGCACCTCGACCGGAAGGACGTCGCTTCCCTCGTCTCCCTCTTCGTCTCGGAAGAGCGCTATGTGGAGCGGGCGCTGCGCCAGGCCCAGCCCGCGCTGACCCGCGCCGCCGGGAAGATCGCCGCCGCGATCCAGGGCGGGGGCCGTCTCTTCTACGTCGGCGCCGGGACCAGCGGCCGCCTCGGGATCCTCGACGCGAGCGAGATGCCCCCCACGTTCAACGTCCCGCCGACCCTCGTCCAGGGGATCATCGCGGGCGGCCTGGAGGCTGTCTTCGCCGCGAAGGAAGGGGCCGAGGACGATGCCGGGGCCGGGGCCGAGGCGATCCGGTCCCGGGGCGTGACGAAGCAGGACGTCGTCGTCGGGATCACCGCCAGCGGCACGGCCCCCTTCGTCCGGGGCGCGCTGGAGGCGGCTTCGAAGAGCGGCGCCCACACCGTTTTCCTCGTCTGCAACCCGAAGTATCCGCCGCTCAAGGCGGCGAAGAGCGTCGTGGTTCTGGAGACCGGCCCCGAGCTGATCACCGGCTCGACCCGCCTGAAGGCCGGGACGGCGACCAAATTGGCGCTGAATCTTTTCAGTTCCATCGCGATGATCCGCAGCGGGCGCGTTCGGGACAACCTGATGGTCAATGTCCGTCCGACGAACGTGAAGTTGAAGGATCGGGCGAAGCGGTTGGTGGCGACGCTGGCTGAGGTCACCGAGGAGGAGGCGCTCCGGCGGTTGGAGAAGACCGGGTGGGATGTGGCTAAGGCTGTGGATTTGAAGCGGTAGGATTGCGTGGGGAGAATGCCTCCTCCCGCAGTGATTCCTCCCAAGGAGGTTAGATTCAGCGGAGGTGGCTACCGCTCAGGAGCATAGCCTGAAGGGACGCGTTTTTTTTCCCATGCCGCATCAGCGCCGGGAGGCTTGGAGGGCGGCACGCCCTCCATTCGTTCAAACGCGCGGATCGCCTCCACCTGTACAGGGAA
>CAISZB010000080.1 GCA_903889845.1 uncultured Verrucomicrobium sp.
CACCGCCCTCCGGCAGAACGAGCCCCACCGCTTCTGGGACGGCGAGGACGGCTACGCCCAATGCTGGCCCGGCAGCAGCGGCCACGGCCCCATCGCGCAGCTCGCCCGAATTTACGAGATGCTCGCCGCCGGGGGGACCCTCGACGGCTTCCGCCTCCTCCGCCCGGAGACCGTCGCCCTCCTCGTCCGGCCCCACCGCGTCGGCCTCTACGACCACACCTTCAAGCACACCCTCGACTGGGGCCTCGGGCTCATCGTCGATTCGAAAAAGTACGAGACCGAGGAGAACCCCGTCCCCTACGGCTTCGGCCGCCACGCCTCGGCGCGGACCTTCGGCCACAGCGGGGCGCAGTCCTCCTGCGCGTTCCACGATCCGGAATACGACCTCGTCGCCGCCTGGATCGTCAACGGGATGTCGGGGGAAAACGCCCACCGTCCCCGGGCGCGGGGACTGAACAGCGCGATCTATGAGGACCTGGGCCTGGCGTAGGCCAAGCGATCAGTTCTTGTTCGAACTCGTGAGCGAGCCCGAAATCCCGACCGCCTGCCGGTAAGGCGCGGACGCCTTCTGCCACGTATTGTGGCGCCGCTTCAACTCGTCGATCTGCGTCGAGACGACGTTGATCCGCAGTTCGATCATCTTCTTCACCTGGTACTCCAGATCGACGATCTGCGATTCGAGGATCAAAATCTCGGGGTTCTCCCGGTCCTCCGGTCCCGGCACCCAATCGTGCTCGGACATCTCCGCGATCAGGGCCTGCTTCTTCGCGACGTGGGACGGGAGGTCCTCCCAGCGGCCTTCCTTCACGGAATTCCACTCCCACATGACCTGTTCGATCATCTTCCGCAGCAAGCGGACCTTGTCGGCGGTTTCAATGACTTTCATGGCACCGGGCTTAAGATGGAAACGAGTGACGGGAAGACGCATGGTTTGGGCCTTACCTTTCTACTTCGACAGGGAGTGAAGCATTCTTGAGGCCTAAAAGCAAGGAGGGGCAGGAAACTCCGCTCAAACGTAAAACATCAATGCTTGAGTAAAAAAATATGAATTTGCAGCTTCCAGAAGAGTAAAAAAAGGCGCACATTTTGCTGTAAGTTCCTCAAGCCCTTCGTTAAACAGAAACACATGGCTGCGCAGGTCGCCTTCAACTATTACGTCCGTCTTGGCCTCGTATCGAGCGCCAGCTCCGAGGATGTGAAGAAGGCCTATCGCCAATTGGCGCGGATCTACCATCCCGACGTCGCGGCGAACAAGAGTCTGGCCGAGGAAATTTTCAAGCAATTGCAGGAGGCCTACAGCACCCTCAGCGATGCGGAACTCCGCCGGGAATACGACCTCCGGCTCAAGGAGGAGCGGTCCCGGGCCTTTTCTTCCGCCTTCCGCCCCGCCCCGTCTGCGCCTGCGCCCGCCCCGGCCCCAGCCAAATCGCGCCGGAAAAAGACCCCGCCGCCGGAGCCGCAACCGCAGCCCCGCGCCTACACCCCTCCTCCCCCGCCGCAGCCGATCCACCGCCACGACCTCGACATCGAGTCGTCGCTCGAAATCACGCTGGAGGACGCCATCCACGGCGCCACATACGTCATCAGCATCGACCAGAAAGACGCCACCACGAAGCGGCAGTCGATCCACTCCTGCCGCGTCGAGATCCCGGCCAACGTCTATCCCGGCCAGCGGATCCGCCTCCGGGGCCTCGGCTACACCGACCGCTACCGGAACGCCGTCGGCGACCTCTTCCTGGAAATCGCCCTCGCCCGCCACAGCCACTTCCGGATGATGGGAAACAACCTGCTCACCGACCTCACCCTCACCCCGTGGGAAGCAGCCCTGGGCGGGCGCGTCCGGGTCCCGACGCCCGAGGGGACGGCCGATCTCTACATCCCCGCCGGAACGCAGCCGGGGCAGCGCTTCACCCTCGTCGGCCACGGCCTGCCGAAGCCCGACGGAAGCCGCGGCCTCCTCTACGCCACGGTGAAGCTCCACGTTCCTCCCGCCGCCTCGGCGAAGGAGAAGGAACTGTGGCAGGCCCTCGCCCGCCAACAGTATCAACGGTAGCCCCGCCCTACCGGACGGCCTCGGCCGCTTTCCGCTTCTTGTGTCGGAGGGCCAGGGAGAGATTGTAAAAGGCGATCAGCGCGGGGAAGAAGTTCCCCAGGATGCCGACCGAGTCGTTCTTCCCGAAGGTGAAGTAGGAGAGGACCATCAGGCTCCCCGCCGCGCTCATGTACCAGAAGAAGATCGGCACCACCGGATGGCCCGCCTTCCGCGACGCCGCCATCTGGACGACCCACCGCCCGGCGAAGGTGAACGTGCCCAGATAGCCGATCAGCTTCCACCCCGTCACCGTCACCGCATGGCCGAAGAAATGGAAAAAGAGGAGGGTCGAGTTCATGAGGGTGCCTAGGGTAAACGGCACCCCCTCCCCGCGCCAGCCCGTTTTCCCGCGTGCGTCGTTCCCCCCCGCAATGGTAGCTTCCGGGATGGAACCTTTTTCCGCCCACGTCGTCGGCGCGGGCCTCGCCGGCTCGGAGGCCGCGTGGCAATTGGCCGAGCGGGGGCACCGCGTCCTCCTCAGCGAGATGCGGCCCCGCGTCCCGACGCCCGCCCACCTCACCGATCGCTTCGCCGAGCTGGTCTGCAGCAACTCCCTCGGCTCCGACCTGCCCGACCGCGCCGGGGGCCTCCTCCATGCGGAGATGCGGCTCCTGGGCTCCTTCATCGTCGCCTGCGCCGAGGTCGCCCGCGTCCCTGCCGGGAACGCCCTGGCCGTCGACCGGGACCGCTTCGCCGAGGAAGTCACCCGCCGCCTCTCCTCCCACCCGAACATCGAGGTGCGGCGGGAGGAAGTGACCGCGGTACCACAGGCCCTCCCCGCCGTCGTCGCCAGCGGCCCCCTCACCAGCCCGCCCCTCGCCGCCTCGATCCGGGAACTGACCGGCACCGACGCCCTCTACTTCTACGACGCCATCGCCCCCATCGTGGAGCACGACTCCCTCGACCTCTCCGTCTGCTTCCGCTCCTCCCGCTACGCGGAGGCCGACCAGGCCGAGGGCGACTACCTCAACTGCCCGCTGAACCGGGAGGAATACCGCCGCTTCGTCGAGGCCCTGAAGGCGGCGGAACGGATGCCGCTCCGCGACTTCGAGCAGGAGGACGAGCAGTTCTTCGAGAGCTGCCTTCCCATCGAAGTCCTCGCCTCGCGCGGGGACGACGCCCTCGCCTTCGGCCCGATGCGCCCCGTCGGCCTCCTCGATCCCCGGACCGGGCGGCGGCCCCACGCCGTCGTCCAGCTCCGGCAGGACAACCTGGCCGGATCGCTCTACAACCTGGTCGGCTTCCAGACGAACGTGAAGTGGGGCGAGCAGGAGCGCATCCTCCGCCTCATCCCCGGCCTGGAACGGGCCGAATTCGTCCGCCTGGGCCAGATGCACCGGAACACCTTCATCAACTCCCCCCGCCTCCTCGACCCCGCCCTCTTCCTGCGGAAGCGGCCCGACCTCTTCTTCGCCGGGCAGATCGTCGGCGTCGAGGGCTATGCCGGGAACGCCGCGACCGGGCTCCTGGCCGGGATCAACCTGGCGCGGCGCCTGGAAGGGAAACCGCTCCTCGTCCTGCCCCGGGAAACCATGCTCGGCGCCCTCTGCCACTACGTCACCCACGCCGAGCCGAAACACTTCCAACCGATGAAGGCGAACTTCGGCATCCTGCCGCCGCTGGAGGCGCCGCCGCGTTCCAAGCGCGACCGCTACCAGGCCTACGCCGACCGCGCCCTCACCGCGCTGGAGGCAGGGGCTCCCCGGTAGCGGGCTCGGTTCCGATC
>CAISZB010000081.1 GCA_903889845.1 uncultured Verrucomicrobium sp.
CCGCCACGTGTCTCAGTTTTGGACCGCCCTACGCACCCCCGGCAGGCCGAAGCCCATCTCCCCAAGGCCTAAGGATGTCATGAGGCGTTGGCCTGCTTTCAGGTGGATGACTTGATGGCCACTCAGGAGCGCCGTTCCCATGTCGGTCACAATCACTTGATCCTTCTTGAAGTGAGGCTCCAGGCGCTTCATGAAGGCGTAGGAATTAATGAAGCCATCTCGGTCCGCGTGCTCCGGGCCGACCCGGGGGAAGGCGTCTCGCGCCGCATCGCAGTAGGCAATCCATGGTGCCGGTGCTCGTCGCGGCGTCGGGCCGACGTATTGGAGGAGGTCTTCAAGAAAGGCTCCGGCATCCGCCTCCACGGCGAAGGTGTAGCGGGAGGCGTATTTGTCGAGTTCCGCGCGGTCGATATCGACCACGGCCACCTCGGCCCCCCGGCAGAGTTCCTCGATGTCGTAGCCGACCTGGGGAATGGCCAAACGGGTCCCGATCGCCAGGAGGAAATCGCAGTTCTGCAGAATGAGGTTGGAAGCTCGTTGCCCGTAGACACCGGCCCGACCATAGACGAGAGGGTGTCCGGAATCAGCCAGATCGATCCCCGACCAGGTCAAGAGCGCCGGAACGCCGAGGCGCTCGAACAGGGCGGGCACTTTGTCCGCCGCGCCGGCCAGGCGGATGCCCTGGCCTAGCCAGAGGAGAGGCTTTTGGGCTTGAAGCAGGCGCTCAGCGAGCCGGGTGAGTGTTGCCTCATCGGGACGGAGGCGAGACGCTGTTTCTCCAAGAGTCTCCGGGGCGAAGCGGACGAGGTCCGATTCCTCGACGAAGGAGGATTGGATGTTCAGGGGGACATCGATCCAGCAGGGACCGGGCCGACCATGGGTGGAGATGTGGTAAGCTTTTTCCAGCTCGAAGAGGATGTGCGTCGGGTCGAGGACGCGGACGCCGTACTTGGTGATCGGACGGGCCATGGCGACGCTGTCGTAGCCCTGGATGCCCCACATTCGAAGGGGGTTGGCGGAATTGCAGTGCTTCGCGTTCTCGTTTCCCGAGATGATGATGCCGGGTATCGAGTCAGCCCATGCGCTCATCACGCCGGTAATGCCGTTGGACGACCCAGCCCCTGCGGTCAGGAGGGTGATCGTGGCTCTACCCGTGATGCGGTAGTAGGTCTGCATCGCCATGCAGGCGGCCTGCTCGTGATGGGTGCAGACGATTTCGGTGAAGGCGGCGTTTTGGATCGAATCGAAGATGTGGGCGTTGGCCGAGCCGATGATTCCGAAAACGTGGCGGATCTCCTTTTCCCTCAAAAACGAGGCGACGACGTCACTAACCTTGATCTTCATATTTCTGATTCCTCCGGTTATCGCTTAGGGAATGGGATTTTTCCCGTCGCCGCCTCGCGGATGTGGATCCAATCGTAAAAATCGGCCCGATCGAATCCGAGGAGGGTGGGATCGAAGGAGCCCACGACGTCGCATGCCGCTTTGGCGGCCAGGGCGCGGTAGGTCGCCTCCGCTTTTCTCACGGTGTCGAGGTAGGAGCGATAGCCGACGATAGAGTCGGCCCGGGCTTCAAGAGAGAAGAACGCGGGATGCATGGGGGGGAGGAGGAG
>CAISZB010000082.1 GCA_903889845.1 uncultured Verrucomicrobium sp.
CCGCGTCGAGGCGATGAGCACACCGCTGAGGCTGCGAATCTTGAACTCCTCCCGGGCGGGCAGGGAGGCGATGTCGGCGCCGGAGAGGTTGGTCAGGTGCCCGACGTAGACGCTGTCGCCGTCATAGACCTTGCCGCTGGGGTGGACGTAGATTTTTTCCCCGTCGTGCAGTGCACCGCTATCGGCCTTGCGCAGATAGAGGGACGTCGGCACGGCGGTCGTGACCGTGGTCGACTGGACGGTGACGGTCGCAACCGGCGGGGCCACGGGGACGGGAGGCGGCGTGGGGACGGACTGCGTCGTGGTCGTGGTGGTGGTCGAAGCGTCTTGCGCCATCGCGGAGGTGCCGGCGGCGACCAAAGCCAAAACGGCCAAAGACGCCAACGGACGGGTGAAGGGGGTTCTCATAGTTCCCCCCATGCTCCGGCATGGCGCGGCATCGCACCATGGGGTGAAACCCTACCACGGCAGCACTACTGCGAGACGGCTTCTTCCCCCCACCCGCCGCCCAGCGCCTTGATGAGGGAGACGGCGGCCTGGAGGCGCAACGCGCTGACCTCGGCCACGGCGCGCCGGGCGCCGAGAGCGGTCCGTTCCGCCACGATGACGTCGAAGTAGGAAATCTCCCCGCTCTTGTACCGCGCCTCGGTCAGGCGGAGGGCCTCCTCCGACTGGACGGCGGCCCGGGCGACGGCGTCGATCCGGTCGCCCAGATAGCGGCGGGCGGCGAGGGCGTTCTCCACGTCGCGGACGGCGACGAGGACGGAGCCCCGGTAATTCGCCGTCGCCTCCTCCCACGCCGCCTTCGCCTCGCGGAGCTGCGCGGCGTTCCGCCCCCCGGCGAAGAGCGGCAGGGAGAGCGTCGGCCCGATGGCCCAGACCTGGCTGGGGGAGGTGAAGAGGTTGTTCGTGGTGTAGCTGAGGTAGCCGCCCTGCCCTGTGAGGGAGAGGGCGGGGAAGAAGGCGGCCTTCGCGACGCCGATCTCCGCATTGCGCGCGGCGACGAGGCGCTCCGCCCGGGCGACGTCGGGCCGCCGCTCCAGCAGCGCGGAGGGGAGGCCGACGGGGACGTCGGGCGGGGCGGGGAGGGTGGGGTCCTCCGCGACGACGAAGTCGCTCGCGGGTTTGCCGCAGAGGCAGGCCAGGGCGTTCTGGTTCTGGGCGCGGGACTGGAGGACCTCGGCGAGGTCGGCCTCGGCATTGGCCTGCTCGGTCTTCGCCTGGGCGAGGTCGAGCGCGGTGACGCGGCCCGCCTGGAGGCGCTTCTCGACGATCCCGACGGCGTGCTGCCGCAGGGCCAGGGTCTCCCGCAGGATCTTCACCCCGGCGTCGTCCCGGCGGAGGGCGAAGTAGTCGAGGGCCGCCTCGGCGGTGGCGGCGAGGAGGACGTTCTGCGCGTCGGCCTGCGAGGCCTGGGCCTGGTCCCGGGCCGACTCGAAGCTGCGGCGGACGCGGCCCCAGAGGTCGACCTCGTAGCTGAGGTCGATGGGGACGGAGATCGAGTTGACCGTCGTCGGAGCCACCTTGAAGCCGGAGAACTGCTGGTACTGCGGCGCGTTCGCCCCCAGCCGCTCCCGCTCCGCGACGGCATCGAGCTTCAGCTCGGGGAGGAAGTCGGCCCCGCGGATCCGCGCCGTCGCCCGGGCCTGCCCGACGCGGGCCGCCGCCGCGACGATGTCCTGATTCCCGGCGACGACCGCCTCCTCGATCCGGTTCAGTTCCGCGTCGCCGAAGAGCGTCCACCACGGGCCGCGCGGCGCGCCGTCGGCGGGGGAGGCCTCGCGCCACGGAGGCGCCTGCCCGTCGGCGGCGGGGGAAGAGGACGCGGACGCAGACGAGGAAGCCGAAGCCGACGATGAAGGAAGCTGCGCAGAGACGTCGGGCCGCTGGTAATCGGGACCGACGGCGCACCCCGCGAGGGCGGCGGCGCCAAGAGCAACGGGGAGCAGGACGAGGCGGAATCTCATTGCTTCAGCTCGACCGTCGGGATGGCGGAGAGGCCGGGCAGGA
>CAISZB010000083.1 GCA_903889845.1 uncultured Verrucomicrobium sp.
CCTCGAATTGAACACGGCCGACGGCGTCGCCCGGGTTCAGCCGGGGGTCATCACGGCGGTCCTGCAGGAGGCCGTTTTGTCCAAGGGGTGGTTCTACCCGCCCGATCCGGCGAGCCGGGCCGAGTCGTCCCTCGGCGGCAATATCAGCACGAATGCCGGAGGGCCGCGCTGCCTGAAATACGGCGTGACGCGGAATTACGTCCTGGGCCTGGAAGTGGTTCTGGCCGACGGGACTGTGGCCCGCGTCGGCGGGCGGACGCAGAAGAACAAGACGGGCTTCGACCTCGCCGGTCTCTTCGTCGGCGCGGAGGGGCTCCTGGGCGTCGTCACGGAGGCGACGCTCCGCCTCATCCCGCATCCGCAGGCGAAGGCCGGGTTCAGCGCCATGTTCCCGACGGCGGAGCAGGCGGCGGCGGCGGTCCAGGCGATCTTCGCCGCCGGGTTCCTCCCCTCCGCGCTGGAGCTGGCCGACGGCTTCACCCTGGAGGCCGCGCGGAATCACGTGGGCCGGGACATCGTCCCGCCCGGCGCGGCGCAGATCCTCGTCGAGATCGACGGGCGGGCCGCGGCGCTTCCCGCCGAGTTGGAGGAACTCCTCGCCATCGCGCGGCAGTGCGGGGCGGAGCACCTCGTCCCCGCCGCCGACGAGGCCGGGTGCGAGAAGCTGTGGGAGATGCGGCGGCAATACTCGGCGTCCCTCAAGGCGAGTGGCCTGACCAAGCTCAACGAGGATATCGTCGTCCCCCGCAGCCGCCTGGTCGACCTCTTCCGGTTCGCCGGGAAGCTGAAGGAGCGGTACGGGATGGAGGTGGCCTGCTTCGGCCACGCCGGGGACGGGAACATCCACGTGAACATCATGCTCGACCTCGCCGTCCGCGACGCGCGGAAGAAAGGGGAGCGCGCCCTCGACGCCCTCTTCAAGCAGGTCCTGGCCTGGAACGGGTCGATCACCGGGGAGCACGGCATCGGCTTGGCGAAGCTGCCCTGGTGGAAGGCGGCGGCCTCGAAGGAGGTCCGCGAGATCCACGCCCGGATCAAGACGGCGCTCGACCCGAAGAGGCTTCTCAATCCGGGGAAGTTCGTTTAGAACCACCGTCCCCGATGAACGAGGACAGCTTCCAATTCGCCGTCGAAAGCACCCGCGTCGTCCTGCCTCCGCAGCGGCGGCTGGAGACCTTCGGGACGACGTTCGTGAATTACTACCTCGTCACGGAGGCGATGGATGCCGCCTCCCTTTCCCACGTCCGCGAGGGGCGGATCGAGGCGGAGAAGCCGCAGATCCTTTCCCCCCACCATTTCTCCCGGCTGATGGTCGAGGGGTTCGGCGAGAAGGCCGAGGCCTACGCCGCCTTCATCAGCGAGAACGCCCATCGCTTCGCCTTCCTCAAGCACGGGTTCCGGTTCCGAAAAAACGAGATTCGTTCCTATGAGGTCCATGAACCGCTTGAGACTGTCCTGGGCCGGGTCCGGGACGAGGTGAAGGGGAAGGACGAGGCGATGTCGGCCGTCGTCACCGGGGTCGAGGACGGGTGGGAAGTCTGCCTGATCAAATTCATGATCGACCTGATCCACACCTCGGCCCCGTGGCAGGTGGAGGAGATGCGGCGGCGGGGGTTGCTGGGCGGTGGGGAACAATCCTAATCGAGCGGCGGCAATCCCCACGCGGCGCGGCGGGTCTGGTAGGCGGGGAGGGGCAACTCGGCCAGGACGGGCTTCTTCTGTGGGTCGAGCCAGGCGATGAGGCTTTCGATGGCTTCCCGGGGCATCACGGTGCAGCCGCCGGAACGGCGGACGGGGCTCCGCTGGATGTGGAAGAAGATGGCGCTTCCGGCGTCGGGGACGGAGTCGGGATAATTATGCTCGATGAGGACCATCAACGCGTGGGCGGGGACGTCGGGCTTCATCATTTCCTGATCCCACCACGAGGGCGGCTCGGCCCCGGCCGGGAGCAGGTAGAGGTGGTTGTAGGGGGGATTCCCGGGCAGGCCGGAGTGGCCGATCCAGGCGACGCGGTCGGTCTTCTGGACGTACTCGATCCCGTGGGAGCCGGGCGGCGGCTGGGGCGCGTCGCCCAGGACCATTCCGAGGCGGAAGAGGCCCGCCGGGGTCTTGTCGTCGCCTTCTCGCTTCTGTTCTCCCGGTTCCGCTGGATGGAGGCCGCGACCCCACGCCATGCCGTTCTTGCCGAGGAGAACCGGCACGGGTTCCCCGACTGGCGTCCATGTCTCCCCCGCCTTCTCGAAACGCCGCAGGGTTCCCTGCGAGGCGGCGAAGGAATCGGAGACGACGACGACGAGTTGCCGGGAGTCTGCCGTCAGGGGAGGGGTGGTGGCGGTCGATTTCGGGGACGCCCCCCAAAGGAGAAGCGGGAGAAGCCCGGCGAGCAGGAGGGGATGGCGCGTCATCGGGAAAGCACTCCCCCCTCTCGAACTCACACCGCCCAGTAGGCGTAAACCTTGTGGAGCACCTGGCGGACGTCGATCGGTTCGACGCCGCTCTTGTCCTCGGCGTTGCCCAGGGCGTCGGTCGCGGTGGGCTTGCCTTGCTTCGCCAGCAGCTTCAGGGTGCGGGCGGAGCGGTCGGCGAGGTCGATGGCGAATTGGAGGGCGATTTTTCCCGCAAGGGCGTTGCCCTTGCCGGCGACGAGCTCGAACTCGGCCTGGGTGATCTCGACCGCCTCGACGGGGGTCGTCGCGATGCCGGTGGCGCTCCGCTTCTCGCCGGAGAGCATCGCCATCTCGCCGAAGAAATGGCCCTCGGCGATGACGCCCAGCTTGAAGACTTGGCCGGCGCGGCCTTTCTTGTGGATCGCGACCTTCCCCTTGTTGACGAAATAGCAGGAGTCGGCGATCTGCCCCTCGACAACGATTTTGTCCCCCGTCTCGAAGGTGCGGACGCGGGCCTTGGGAAAGTGGCGCAGTAGATCGCTCTTGCGGAGCTTTTGGATCAAAAGGGGCCGGGATTTCACGGAAACGGAGGTTGCCACAAAAGAGACGGGAACCAAGCGAAAAGAGAGAAAAAGCGGGAATGGCCGGGAGAAGGGCCCCGAAAAAAGGGAGTGCCCGCGGCCGGACTCGAACCGGCACGGAGTATGACCTCCTCGGGATTTTAAGTCCCGTGTGTCTGCCATTTCACCACGCGGGCAAGTTATTTTATATCAACAACTTGCTATTTCTGCCGTTGGCCTGAGTTGATTTTAGCGACAAGATGGTGTGCAGATAACGGGTGTTCCCAGAATCCGCCCCTTTTCCTGCCGAGGCCTCAAAATCTCGCATCCGCAAGCAGAGGAGTTCTTTTTACACAAACGTCTCCAAAGACAAAGAGAAAGAAGAGGCGGGGCAACCGAAGCCGTGGCGACTCCTCACGATCATTCGGAGTGAGCACGGGCAAAAGCGGACTGCGGACTTCTTCGAAACCTCTTTCACAGCTTCTTAGGTCAATGTTCAAAAGTGAGGCTTTTTGAATGAAGACCAAAGAAGCGGGGAAGGGGTGATTTATTCTGATGAAAAGTGACGGTCACTCATGGGGTGTTTTCCAGCTCGTCGAATGAAACCGTCCGATTTTGCGTGATGGAACGGACCATCATTTCGCACGAGGCCATCGTGAACAGGTTGTTGCCGGCACTGATTCCAGGCTCGATGCCCTCGACGATGTATTTTCTGAAATCGCGAAGGACGTCGCCTTCGTTGTCGGAGTCGAGCATCGGCACGGGCAGGATCGGTCTGGAGCCGAATTGTTCCAGCGGCCTCTCGTTGAAGGAAAGCCGATCGCCGCTGAAGCACAGGGCTCCCTTTTCGCCATGAACTTCGATGGAAACGGATTGGCGTGCGGCGTCGTGGGTATGGACGTAATGAACGTGGGTGCCGTTGCGGTAGGTGAGGTGCGCCGAGGTGTTGCAAGCATGGGCGTAGGCCGACCATTTCGCCCTCCAACCGAAGGCCGTCACGTCGGCGATCGGGCCGAGCCAATGCAGCAAGTTGTCCAGGTGATGGCACGACATGTCCCAGATGGAGGCGAACGGGTAGGTGAGCGAATACGGTATCGGCCTGACGCGTTGCTCCGCGTAGCTCAGGTGATGCACTTCTCCAAGATAGGCGTCAAACGTGGGGTCATGGATCGCCTTCCAGATTGTTTTTTCAAGGCTGCGATAGCGGTAGTTTTGGGCGACGGCGAACAGAGCCTTCTTTTCCCGGGC
>CAISZB010000084.1 GCA_903889845.1 uncultured Verrucomicrobium sp.
AGAAAGACGCGTCCCTACAGGCCATTCTCCCAAGGAGAGTTCTACTCCGCTGAATCTAACCTCCTTGGGAGGAATCACCATGGGAGGAGACTTCGGAACCGAAGCGGCCTTCTCCCTCTTCCAATTGGAGTCTGGGCGTATTGGTACCGTCTCCCCACGCCGCACGTACCCTCGGAGATTCGGGGATTCAGCCGAGGCTGCCGCCTCGGGAGAAGAAAAGCCTCTACCGCGCGTTCTTCTCCCCACACGGGCTCTTAGCTGGAGGCTGAGGGGGCACCCCTCAGAAGCCTACAACGTGCGTCCGTCGCGATCCTCACGGGTCCGCCCCCCAGTCCCGAAGGGCCGCACCCTCCCCCGCGCCCCCTTAACCCGGCACGCCCGCCTGAAGCAGCTTCTCCGTCCCCGTCACAATCTCGGGCAACACCTTCTCCAAAAGCTCCTCCGTGACGCCGAAGCGCTGGAGCAATTCCTCGTCGAGTTCGACGCTGAAGCCGTCCTCGCCGACGCCGTAGCCCATGCTCGTCGCCAGGTGTTTGCCGGCGTGGACGAGGGTGACGAGGGGCTGCTGCTCGCTCCCCGCCATCCGGGGCCGGGGATAGTAGCAGGCGACCTCGACGAGGCTGACGGGATAGCCCCAGCCTTCCGTGAGGACGCCGCCGACGTCGGTGTGGTCGTAGCCGAGGAGGTCGTGCTCCGCCTGCCGCCACGGGACGCCCTTCTCCAACTGGTGGAGGCGGATTTTCTCGAACTGGTCGGCGCAGGCGTGCGCGAGGGCAAGCTTGCCCACGTCGTGGAGCAGGCCGGCGGTGTAGGCCAGCTCGGTCTGGACGCCGTGACCCACCCGCTTCGCGAGCGCCTCGGAGGCGACGGCGACGCAGAGGGAGTGCTTGTAGAGGTCGCCCGGCTCCCAGCCGTAGGCGCCGACGGGCTGGTTTGCCAGCCAGCGTCCGGCGAGGGATCCGGCGGCGATCCGGTAGAGCTGCTTGAAGCCGATCCGGACGACGGCGTCGGCCACGGTCTCGCACTGCATGGAGGAGGCAAAGAAGGCCGAGTTGGCCATCCGCAGCACCGCCGTGGAGAGGCCGGGGTCCTTCATGATCATCGCCTGGACGTCATGGGCTTCGGCCTTCTCCGGCTTGGAGAGGAGGTCCATGAGGGGCGGCAGCAGCCACGGGGAGCAGGGAATGCTCCGCGCCATCTCGCAGACCAGGCTGAGAGGAAGCGGTGACTCGGGTTGGGCTGGGGGCGTAGTCTCGCTCATTTCCAAAAGAGAGGTTGATTGGGGGTGCGGACGGAGACCTGCCCCGATTCCAGGTAAAACTTGATCGTGCGATTCACGTGGCCCCCGACCTCCCAAACGGAGACCCGCAGACCCAGGCTCTGGCTCAGCGCCTTGAAGGTCTCGATGTTCCGGTCCCCGATCCGAAAGAACTTGTCGGCGCTCATCACCTGGGAGCCGCCGAAGACCTTGCACTCCAGCCCTCGCTCGTTGACCCCGGCCTTGCGCAGTTGGAGGAGGAGTTCGTTCATCCCGCTGTCGAGGAACATGGCGATCTTTGTGACGCCCTGGCTCTGGTGGAGCTTCGAGTCGGGCAACATCGCGTGGAGCATGCCGCCGACTCGTTTCACGGGGTCGTAGAGGGTGATCCCGAGGCAGGAACCGAGCGCGTAGGTGGTGATGATCCACGAGGCGCCGGTCGCCATCTTGATGTCGGCCACCCCGACGATTGTTTCTCGATATTCCGTCCCCGAGGCAGAGGTAGGCGTGAGCGAATTCAAGCGGCAACTTCCAGAAAAAGGCTTCCGCGCTTCAGTCGTTTAAGGCGCCATTCGGCGCCCGGCATAGGCACGGCGCCGCAGATTACTGTCCCGCCTTGGGGGCTGTCGAGGAAGAAGGTGGATTACTTGTTTCCACCCTGATTGATCGTCGATCCGGCGTCGTGGACCGGGACCGGGGGCGGCACCGGCGTCGCGGGATAAACCCCGGAGGGAATGGGAACGAGGGAGCTGCCGGTGACCGACGTGGGGGCCTGGGCGGTGGCGGGCGAAGGGAAGACATCGACCGGGGTCTGGGCGCCCACGTTATCGCCGCTGCCATTGCCGTTGGCCCCGCCGCCGCTGCTGTTGAGGATCGCCTGTTCCCGCACCATGACGAGGAGGGCCGACTGGTCGTCCATGAGGTTCTTCAGGCTGTCGTATTCCGACTGGAGCTGGCCGATGCTCCGCTCCTTCGCGGCGATCTCTCCCTTGAATTTGTCCGCCAGGGTGGCGACGGCCTGGGCGTGGTCCCCTTCCTTCTGGCGGAGGGCCTCGATGTCCCGCTTGAAATCGTCCTGGAGCTGGGACATCGATTCCCGCTCGGCAGCCAGGTTGCGCTCGATGGTGACGAAGCGCCCCTGCTGCATGGCCAGTTCTTCGGAAAGCTTGAGGAGCTGGAGATAGCGGCTGTTGAGGTCGGCGCGGAGCTTGCCGAGGTTCTGATCCCCCTCGACCTTCACCCCGTTGATCTTCTCTTCCTGGGAAGAGAACTTCTGCTTGAACAGGTAGCTCTGCACCCCGACGAAGCACGCCAGGGCGATGATCGCCAGCACGAGGAGAATTTCCGGGGTCGCCTTCCCTGACTTCGAATTCATATCCCTATAATTTATCGTTGGGGGAACACTAAATCAATGGACAGAAAAAGGTCCAGTTTTTAA
Source organism: uncultured Verrucomicrobium sp. (assembly GCA_903889845.1). Lineage (GTDB taxonomy): Bacteria > Verrucomicrobiota > Verrucomicrobiia > Methylacidiphilales > GAS474 > GAS474. Next base: position 2,697 of record CAISZB010000084.1, read on the forward strand.
TTGGAAAAACATAAAAACTCCTCTTTCCCATTCATGCCTAAGAAGCAATCCCCATTCCAGCCCCTTCCCCTTCCACTGATTAAGGCCCCTTCCCCTCCCCCCCCTTGCGGGCGCGGGCTTCGGCGGCCTGTTTGAGGAGGTCGGCGGGGATCGCACCGGGCTTCAGGACGGAGTCCTGGTTCGATTGGACGATCTTCGGGTCGATCTCGGTCCGGAGGATCCGGACTTCACGCGGGGCCTTGATCCCGATGCGGACGCGCTGCCCCTCGACGGCGACGATGACGACTTCGATCTCGTCGCCCAACTTGATCGATTCCCCCGGCTTTCTGGAAAGTACTAACATAATGGGTTTTCCTTTCTAGAATTCGAAGGTTTCCTGCTCGGAGTAGCGCGCATCGTGGAGGACGATCTGGCGCCCCAGCTTCTGCGTCTTGTGCAGGAGGAGCGGCGCGCGGAGATTGGCGTGGATGCGGAACGGTTTCCCGCTTTCCAGGCGGACGATGAAGAGGATCACGCAGTCGAGCGGCCCCGGGGAGCCGATGGGCTCCAGCTCGGCGTCATCGACGTCCATGACGTAGTCGGGCGTGAGGTAGAAGGCCTCGATCACCACGAAGGAGATGGAGACGTTGTCGACGCTCCGCATCACCGTGAAGGGCTTGTAGGCCGCATCCTGGGAAAAGATGAAACGGTGGAGCTCCGGGAATCCTGGGATGCCCTGCGGAAAGGTGAAGGTTTTGTCGAGGATCTCCCTCTCGATCGGATCAAGTTCGTCCATGGCGTGGTAAAAAAATCAGGTGAAAAAAATCAGGTGAATCAGGTGATGTAGTCGAGCAGGCTCATACTCAGGATTTTCGAGCCCGCTTGCAAGGCTGCTTGATAGGCCGTCTGCACCGTCGTCAGATCGGTCGCCGCATTGGCCTCGTTCACGTCGCCCAGGTTGCTGATCTGTTTCTGCAGGTTCGTGTCCTGGTTGCTGAGCGCCGTGGCGTTGGTCGTCAGCTGGGTCAGCTTCGCCGAAGTGATCCCGACGTACTCGGCCGTCAGGGAGACGGCGGAGTTCACCTGCTTGAGGGCGTTCTGGTAGCCGCCCTCGGCGGTGAAGGGGTCGGCCGTGGTCTTTGTCGAGGTGTTCTCCGTCGCGTTGTTCATCTCGTTCGCAATCGTGGCGACGAGGGTGTAGGTGTCGGTCGAGGTCTCTCCCGACTTGTAGAGGAAGCCGTTGAACGACGACCCGCTGGTGCTGCTTCCCGCGGTGACGCCGTAGTTGATGTTCAGGTTCGTGTTGATCGTCGTCGAGGGGACCGAGGAGGTGTAGTTCGCCGTGGTGTTGAGGACGTAGGTCGGCGGCGCGCTCGAATTCGACACCAGGGGCGCGACGTTCCCCGTCCCGCCGTAGAGATAGACCCCGTCGGTCTGCCGGTTCGCGATCGAGGCGATCTGGTCGGCCAGCGTCGACAACTCCGCCCCGATGGTGTGGTAGGTCGAGGCGTCGGAAGTCCCGTTCGCCGACGTCACCAACTCGCTGACGCGGCTCATGACGGTCTGGAGGTCGGACATCCCCTGGTAGCTGTCCGTCGCCGCGGTCTGGGCCGCCGACGTGTTCTTCTGGTATTGCTGCGTCTGGAGGTCGTCGGTCCGGAGGGTCGTCAGGTCGCCAAACGTCGCCACGTCGTCGGACGGGTTGGTGACGTTCATCCCCGACGAGATCTGGTTGCTGAGCGTGTTCTCCCGCGTCAGAAGGCTGTTGCTGGCGTCCTTCAGCTGGTTCGGGTACATCTGGGAAGTGACTCGCATGGCAGGGCTCCTGGCGATTAACCGATGGTATTGATGATCGTCTGATACATCTGGTCGATCGTGTTGATGAACTTGGAGGAGGCCTCGAAGGCCCGTTGGAAGGTAAGGAGATCGGTCGTCTCGTCGTTCGTCGAGATGCCGGAAACCGAGCTGCGCTGGTTCGTCACCTGCGTGCTCATGAGCTGCTGCGAGGAGAGGTTCGTCGCCGCCGCGCTGCGGTCGGAGGCGACCGTCGTCACGGTCGACTGATAGGCGGGCAGGATCTTGCTCGTCTTGAGCTGGGCCGCGATGTTCGAGGCGTTGGTCCCGTCGAGCGTGCCGGTGCTGGAGGTCGACGCGGGAAGCTTGGTGCTGTCGTAGCTGGAGGAGTTCAGGTCGTAGACTTGGTTGACATTGAGATCGAAGGCGCCCGTGCTGGCCGTCGTGCTCGTCGAGCTGGTCGTGAAGTAGGGGGTCGTCGCCTTGCTGCCGTTCTGGTCGTAGCCCGAGGTCACCGCCGAGTTGACCGCGGTGACGACGTTGTTGACGAAGGTGTTGAAGCGGTTGAAGAGCGTCGAGCCGCTGCTGTTGGTCGCGGCCGACGTCGACTCGCTGCCGAGGACGTTGTTGTCGAAGTTGAGGAGGCCGCCGAGGCTGCCGCCCGTGGGCGACACCGTCGTCGTTCCGTTCGTCGCGGAAGTCGCCGTGAGCCCCAGGGAGGTGCTGATCGAGTAGCCCGTGTTCCCGGTCGACGAGTTCGCCCCCGTGACCGAGAGAGACGAGGTGGTCCCCGCCCCCGCCGCGTCCTTCCCCTGGACGAGCGTGGTCGTCGGGCTGTCCGTCAGGGAGATGTCGACCATGTCGCTCGTCGTCGCGTTGGTGGAGACGGTGATGTTCACCAGCTTCGCAAGCTTCTCGATCGAGGTCTGCCGGGCGTCGCGGAGGTCGCTGGCCTGGTTGAGGGGGACGCCCGCCTTGGTCGTCGTGCCGATCTCCGCCTTGGCGATCAGGACGTTGTCGTTGGCGATTTCGGTCGCCAGGGAGTTGACCGTGTCGGTCTCGGTGTTGGCCTCGGTGAAGGCCCCCTCCTTCACGGTGCCGAGCTGGTTGTAGATCGACTTCGCCGTGGTCACGAAGCTGCCCGCCGCGCTGGAGACGGCGTCCCGGTAATTCGCCGAGGTCGGATCGGCGCTGAGCTGGCTCCAGGCATCGTAGAAATTGGTCGTCGCGGAGATGAGCCCCGTCTGGCTCGACGCATCGGAGGCGTTGAGCTGGGTGCTGCTCAGGTTTTCGGAGAGGGCGGTCTCCGTCTCCCCCGTGAAGGAGTCCATCTGCGTCGCGTAGCCGAGGTTGGAGTTCTCCGACTGCACCTGGTTGTCCAGGTAGGAACTCCGGGCCGTGGTCAGGCCCAGGCTCGTCACGCCGACGCTCATGTCGCCGCCGCCGATCTTCAGCGTGATCCCCTCCGTGGAGACGACGCTCTGGCGCGAGGCGCCATCGGTCGAGGAGTTGGACAGATTGCGGCCCGACGTTTGGATCTGCAGCTGCGCGACCTGCACGGCGCCGCTGCCCATGTAGATGTCACCGACGAGTCCGAGACTGGTTCCCATAACCTATTCCTTGGTTGATATTCCTTTGGGGAATGAGGCCTTAGGCCTTCAAATCCATCAGCAGTCCGCTGCCTGCGAAGGCGCTGGAGATCGCCCCCATGTGGTTGTAGGTGGTCTGCTTGCGCTTGGCGCCGAGGAACTCGCTCATCACCTGCTGGAGGAAGCGGAGGCTGTTCTCCAGGAGCATGTGGTTCTGCTGGGCCAGGTCCTGCATCCGGCGGAACTTCTTCACGCATTCCTGCCGGAGGGAGTCCTGCGATTCCGAAAGGGGCCGGGCCTGGATGAAGGTCTTCAGGTTGAGCTGGTGCCGCTCCAGGTTTGCGCCGAGGAGGGAGATCTTCTCGCAGATCACGGGGAGCCGGGTCACGTCCCGGTTCAGGATGCATTCCTGCTCCTCGCGCTGGCACTTGATCAGCTCGTCGAGCATCTCCTCAAGCTGCTGGAGGACGATCTGGCCCGCTTCGTTTTCGACAGGGAGGGTTTCGGGGGTCATAGGGGTGAATGTGAGGAGGTTAGAGGGAGGCTAAAAGGAGGACTTGGAGAGGGAGGCGGGGGTCGGGGCGGAGGAGCCGGTGAGCGGCAGCGCGCGAAGCGCCACCATCGCGTCGGCGGGCAGGCTGATGCCCTGCTTCTGCGCCTCGGTGCGGGCGTACTTCATCAGGGACTCCTGGTAGAACTGCTGGGCGATGCCGTGGGTGCCGTTCTCCTCGGCCATCTTCGTCGCGATGTCCTGCTTGAAGATGCCGCCGAAGACGTCGCCGGAGAACTCGTCGGTCGTCCCGCCGGAGGTGCCGGGAAGACCCTTCGAGAGCTCGTTGAGCATGAAGCCGTTGAAGGTCGCCTCCATCTGGATCGAGGCGTCGTGGAGCTTCTTCAGGTCGTCCTCCTTCAGCACGGGGGCGCTGACGGGCTGGCCGTCGTTGAGGGAGGAGATGGGGGCGACGGAGCGCATCGGATTCCTTAGTGGACGACCAGCTCCGCCTGGAGGGCGCCGGCCTCCTTGATTTCCTGGAAGATCGCCATCACGTCGCGGGGCGTGACGCCGAGGGAGTTGAGCGCCGCGGCGACGTCCTGCGCCGTCGCCAGCTCGTTGAAGACGATGATCTTCGGGTTCGATTCCTGGACGCCCAGGTTCACCGTCGGCGTCACGGCGGTGCCGTTCGCGCCGATCTGCGGGGCGGCGGGGTTGACGGTGCCGGCGGCGCTGGAGGCGGCGGCGCTGTTGGTGATCGTGCCATTGTTGACGTTGTTCCCGCCCGCGTTGGGCGCGCCCTGGGTGACGTCGTACCCCTGCGTCACCTGGACGGTGAGGTTGCCGTGGGCGATGGCGACGGAGTCGATCTTGATCGCGGAGGTGAAGACGATCGTCCCGGTCTTCTCGTTCATGATGATCCGGGCGGGGACGTCGGGCTTGAAGACGACGTTCTCCACGCGGGCGATGAATTCGAGCTGCTTCTCCTGGGGCTGCGCCTCCTTCGGGACGAAGACGCGGACGGTGCTGGAGCTGAGGGCCTCGGCGATCGGCCCGATCTGCTCGTTGATCGCGTTGGCCATCCGGACGGCGGAGGTGAAGTCGGAGGCGCGGAGGGAGACCTCCAGGGCGCCGCTGGCGAAGTAGTTCGTCGCGATCTCCCGTTCCATGATCGCGCCATCGGGGATCATGCCGACGGTGGGATGGTTCTTCGTGAACTCGCCGCCCGCGCCGCCGCCGGCGCCGCCGCCGGCGCCCGCGCTGAGGGTGAAGCCGCCGATCGAGAGCGGCCCTTCGGCCATGGCGTAGACGACCTTGTCCGGGCCGATCAGCTGCGTCGGCAGGAGGGTGCCGCCCTGGAGGGACTTCGCGTCGCTGAGGGAGGAGACGACGACGTCGAACTTCTTGCCGTTCCGCAACCCCGCGCCGATCCGCGCCGTGATGATGACGGCGGCGGAGTTCTTCGCCTTGATGTTCTGGGCGGTGATCGTCAGGCCGAAGTTCTTGAGGAAATTCGAGACGAGCTGCTGCGTGCTGATCGGGTCGGAATCGCCCTGCCCGTTGAGGCCGGAGACGATGCCGTAGCCGACCAGGAAGTTGTCCCGGTTCCCCTGGACGTCGGCGACGTCCTTGATCCGGGTCTGCGCCGAGGCGAAGCCGGAGGAAAGGACCGCCGCGAGGAGGAGGGCGAAGAAGAGGCGCATGGGATGCATCCTGGTAAGGCTGTTCGGGCCGGTGAGGCTAAAAGGGGTTGATGAATTCATAGAACGTGGTCAGCCAGCCCTTGCGCGTCGCGCGGGTGACGTCGCCGACGCCGTCGCTCTTGATCTGGAGGTCGGCGACCTGCGTGGAACTGATCGAATTGGTCGAGTCGAGGTCCTGCTGGCGGATGACGCCGGAGAGGGTCATCGTGGTCCGCTCCTTGTCGTTCTGCTGCACGCGGCGGGCCTCGATCTTCAGCGTCCCGTTGGGGTAGACCTCGGTGATCCGGGCCTCGACCGTCGTGGTCATCGTCTCGTTGCTCGTCTGGGAACCGCTGCCGGAGAAGGACTGGTTCCCCGCCCACTGGTTGCCGTAGTTCCCGGCGACGTTGTTCGGGATGAGGAGGGAGGTCAGGCTGTCGTTGACCGAGGTGGTCTTCGCCGTGGCGAGGGTCTTCGCGCGGGAGCTGACCTGGCTCAGGTTGACGACGATCGTCACCATGTCCCCGACGGTGGGGGCGGCGGTGGGATCGGAATAGAAGGACTTCGTCTGGACGGAGCCGATGGCGCTGGGGTCGGTCGGGAAGATCGAGCCGGGGGCGCTGTAGGGGGAGACGCGGCCCGGCCCGAGGACCTCGGCGAAGCCCCGGTCGGCGATCAGCAGCACCGCGGCAAAGAGCAGCGTGGAAAGCGGCAGGAAAAGGAAACCCGTGATTTGTTTCATTGGACAATCTCCACTTCTTGAGTCCCGACGACCTTCGCGTAGATCGTCTTCTGGGACGTCGTATTCTTGACCGCGATCGTCTCCCCCCGCGCCCCGTCCTGCAGGGAGAGCCCCTTCATGCTGATCCGGATGTTGTTCTGCCGGTAGGTGACCTGGATGCTCTGCCCCTTCTGGACGATCTTCTTCGGGGCCAGGTCGGACGGCTTGAGGACGGCACCCGAGGCGATGAGGTGGGCGGCCACCAGTTCGCCGGGATCGGGCAGCTTCGCAATGAAGTTGCCGCCGAGCTTGATGCCATCGACCGCGGTCTCGGTGAAATCGATCGGGTTGTAGGCCTCGCCGGGGGTGATGGGGCGGAGGGCGACCCAGGCGGTCCGCTGCCAGCTCCAGCGGAAGCTGACGGTGGAGGTGCCGACGAGTTCCCCCGAGGCCGAGTAATACTTCACCGTCGCCGTGGCCCAGGGGTGGTTCAGCGCGCCGTCGCCGAGCTGGACCTGCGCCCCGATCCGGCCCGTGGGGATGAGGCCGCCCTGGACGCGGGGCACTTCCTCGATGCGCACATCGCCGGAGCCCTGCGTCGCGCGCTGCAGCTCGGGCAGGAGGATGGCGGGGAGTTCCGCGGCGGAGACATTCCGGCCCGGACGATCGACGACGCAGGAGTCGGCGCCCAGCACGACGTAGGCCTGGAACTCGGGGTGGCCCAGGAGGATCGCCTCGGCGGCGTTGCGGGAGACAACCCGGTTCGCGTTGAAGGCGGGGGAGACGGCGACGGGGAGGGCCGTCAATTCGGGGGGCAGCGGGTTTTCGGAGGCGACGAGGTCGCCCAGGGTCACCGTCGCGCCGACCACGCTGCTGGAGGAGCGGAACTGGAGGAGGATCCGCCCCGACTGCTGCGGGGTCGAGGCGGGCGCGGGCGCCATCGCGGCGGAGAAGGAGGCGCCCTGGGGCTGGGCCTGGGTCGGAGCCTGGAATGAAGCCACGTCCTGCGCCACGACGCCGCCGCTTCCCGCCCCGAGGAGGGAGGCGAGCGCCAAGAGGGAGGCGGCGAGGCGGGGGGCGTTCATGGAACGGGAAGGAGGAAGGGTTGCTTTACTGGCGGAGGTTGTCGGCCTGCTGCATCATGTTGTCGGCGGCCTGAATGGCCTTCGAGTTGACTTCGTAGGCGCGCTGGGCGGTGATCATCTTCACCATCTCGTTGACGACGGAGACGTTCGAGTTTTCGACGTAGCCCTGCTGGAGGGAGCCGAGGCCCTGGAGGCCGGGCTTCCCCTCGGTCGGCGTGCCGGAGGCGTCGGTCTCGGTGAAGAGGTTGCCCCCCTGGGCCTTGAGGCCGTTCGGGTTGATGAAGTCGGAGAGGGTGATCTGGCCCGCGTTCGTCGTCGCCCCGGTCGAATCGGTCAGCGTCACGGTGCCGTCCGTGCCGATGGCGACCGACTGGGTCCCGGTCGGGATCGTCGGGGCGCCGACCAGCTTCGCCCCCTCCTG
>CAISZB010000085.1 GCA_903889845.1 uncultured Verrucomicrobium sp.
ACCGGCGACGTCATCGCCATCACGCCTCCGCGCGAAGGCCCCGGCGAAGGACGCCCCCGCCGTGCCGACGTTCGAAGGCGGCTTCCGCGCTGTGCCGGTCCCGACGGGGGAGCGTTCCCCGGGCGGGGAGAATTCGTTCTGCCCCTATCCCCTCCTCCAGCTCCGGCTGGAGGTGAAGATAAGCGCGCCGCTGAACCGGGCCGTCCTGGAGACCGCGTTCGCCTTCTCCGCCTAGACTGATCGCCATGCACTGGATCGACTGGACGTTGGTGGCCGGGTGCCTGCTGCTGATCGCGGCGATCGGCCTCTACACCCAGCGGTACATGCGGAGCGTGGCCGACTTCCTCTCCGGCGGGCGCGTGGCGGGGCGCTACCTCCTCTCCATCGCCAGCGGGGAGATGGAGGCGGGGGCGGTCTGCTTCGTCGCGTGGTTCGAGGTGATGCGGAAGTCGGGCTTCACCCTCGGCTGGTGGCAGACGATCAACGTCCCGGTGATGCTCGTCATCGGGATCTCCGGGTTTGTCCTCTACCGCTACCGGGAGACGCGGGTGATGACCCTCGCGCAGCTCTTCGAGGTCCGCTACAGCAAGGCGTTCCGGATCTTCACGGGGATGCTCGGCTTTCTGGCGGGGTTGGTGAACTTCGGGATCATCCCGGCGATCGGGGCGCGGTTCCTAGTCTATTTTCTGGGCATCCCGGCGACGCTCCATGTCTTCGGTTTCGATGTGCCGACGTACATTCCGCTCATGGCGATCCTCCTCTCGATCACGACGTTCCTGACGCTCTCCGGCGGCCTGATTACGCTGATGGTCACGAACTGCGTCGAGGGGATGATTACGCAGCTCCTCTACCTGGTCCTCATCTTCGGCCTGATCGCGATGTTCAAGTGGGATGACATCCTCTTCGCGCTGACCCACGTGACCACGGCCCACGGCATCGCGGAGCGGGCGGCGGGGCAGTCCCTGGTCAATCCGTTCGACTCCCTCAACTTGAAGGATTTCAATCTTTGGTACGTCTTGATGGGCCTTTGCCTTTCGGTCTACGGGACGCTGGCGTGGCAGAACCAGAGCGCCTACAAGGCGGCGGCGATCGACGCGCACGAGTCGCGGATGGGCGGCATCCTGGGACGGTGGCGGGGCCTGGGGAAGGGGCCCGTCCTGGTCCTGCTGGGGGCCTGCGCGATGACCTACCTGGTCCACCCCCACTACGCCGCCCAGGCGGAACAGGTGCGGGCCGAGATCGCGAAGATCCCCCAACCCCAGATCCAGCAACAGATGGAACTCCCCATCGCCGTCGCGGCGATGCTCCCGGCGGGGATGAAGGGGGCGCTGTGCGTCATCCTCCTCCTCGGTATCTTCGGCGGGGACGGGTCCCATCTCCATTCGTGGAGTTCGCTCTTCATCCAGGACGTGCTGGTGCCGCTGCGCAAGAAGCCGCTTGCCCCGAAGGACCACATCCGGTGGCTCCGCGCCTCGGTGGTCGGCGTGGCGCTCTTCGCGTTCCTCTTCGGCTGCCTCTTCCGACAGACGGAATACATTGTCATGTGGTGGACGGTGACGATGGCCCTCAACCTCGGTGGCGCGGGATCGGTCATCATCGGCGGGCTCTACTGGAAGAAGGGGACGACGGCGGGGGCCTGGACGGCGATGCTCACGGGGTCGGGGCTGACGACGGGGGGAATTATTGCGCGGCAAATTTGGGGAAACGATTTCCCCTTGAACGGGGTCCAGATTTCGTTCAGTGCGGCGCTGATCTCGATCACCCTCTATGTGATCGTCTCCCTTCTCACCTGCCGGGAGGATTTCAACATGGACCGGATGCTCCATCGGGGGGACTACGCGAAGGCGGGGACGCCTCCGTTGGCCGTAAAGAAGGAGTCCTTCACGTGGAGCCGCCTCATCGGCTTCGACGCGCAATACTCGAAGCGGGACCGGTGGATCGCCGGGACGCTCTTCGGGTGGAGCCTGCTCTGCCTCGCGGTCTTCGTCGCGGTGACGCTCTGGAACTGGGTGGCCCCGTGGTCGATTCCGGCGTGGTCGCGGTATTGGTACATCACCTCGATCCTCATTCCGATCGGCTTCGCCCTCGTCGGGACGGTCTGGTTCACGTGGGGCGGGATGCGCGACATGTTTCGGCTCTTCCGCCTCCTGCGGGCGCAGAAGGGGAACGCCCTCGACAATGGCATGGTGGTCGATCACCAGAATTTGGACGATGCCGTCCATGTTGCTCCGTCGCTCGTCCCGCAGCGCTCTTCAATTTCAGAGCCGGTTTTGGATGCGGGGTCGACAGTTTAATCAAGGATGCAGATGCTTCGCTTTTTCGCCCTAACGTTTTTTAATTATACACCAACACTGACATGCAACTCCTTCATGGGCTCTCCTCTGGACAAGTTCTGCAACGTCTCGGGCATCGAGGTGTCTGCGGTGCTACTGCGCGTCTTGTCGGAACCGTTTCGGGAACCGGTTCCATCCTTGCCTCCGTTTTAGCGAGACAAGGGCCTCTTCCGGGGTGGAAGGGGCGGCGCGTGGGGCAAGCGAAGAAAGGGGTCTTTAGAGCGATTCTTAAGGGGCTTCCTGAGGGGGGGCCCTACCGTCTCGAACTGAGAACCGAGGATGGGGCCGAAACTATCCGAATTTCCCCCTTTTTCGTTGGCGATGTCTGGCTTCTTGCAGGTCAGAGCAACATGGAAGGATGTGGAAATCGTCATGGAGGTGCCAAGCCGCATCCGCTCATTCAGGCATTCTCCTTGCGTCGTGTGTGGAGACGGGCGACCGAGCCGCTCCACATTAAGGATGAATCTCCCGATTCCTGTCACAGTTCCACGCAGTGTACTAGGGAGGAGGGGGAAAAGCAACGGCGCGTGGCGGTCAAGGGAACCGGACCCGCTCTCCACTTCGCCCGCTTCATGTTGCAGCGTTCGGGGGTTCCTCAGGGTCTTATCTGCGCGGCACACGGTGGAACCTCGATGACCCAGTGGGATCCCTCCCTTAATAGGAAAAAGAAAAACAGCGGAGATTCTCTCTATGGTTCCCTGCTTCTCTCTATTTGGGCCACGGACCAACCCGTCGCAGGCGTGCTGTGGTATCAGGGTGAGAGTGATGCCACCGATGCTGATGCTCCTCTTTATGGAAAGCGCATTCGGCGATTTATCCGTTCAATTCGGAGAGATTTGCGCCAGCCTCATCTGCCATTCCTCGTTGTCCAGATTGCCCGCGTCTTCGAGTGCGGTAGGAATGCGGGAGCCTGGAATCGAATTCAGGAAGAGCAGCGACGCTTATCCGGCGAAGTCACTTGGCTGGAAACCGTAGCTGCCGTCGATCTCCCTCTCGACGATCATATTCATATCGGTGCCGACGGTCATTTACGGCTGGGTTCCCGGTTGGCTAGAGTAGCCAATTTCCTTGTCTACCGCAACCGGGGGGAATCCCGAGTTCCCCAACTCAAGGCCATCGGCACTCCGCGACAAGAACTAAGTACAAATAGCATCGTACTTGACGTCACTTTCGACAACATCGTCGGTGGTCTCCACTCCGTGGGCGAGACGAACGGTTTTGCCCTCCTCGATAATCAGGGAAAGAAGTTGGACATTATTTATCGGGTCCGCCTTCTCGGTTCTTCAGTTCGGCTTTACATCCAGGCGATGCCGCCCTCCGGAAGTCGTCTTTCCTATGGGCATGGATTGACCCCGGTTTGCAATATTACGGACGGGCGGGATTTTTCTCTTCCTGCTTTTGGGCCTCTCGAAATTTAGAAGCGGCTGAGTGGCCTTATGGTTTTCAAGTGCTTTTTATCAAAAAATTGCGTTCCCATGGGATGCCAGTGAAAACATAACAGAGGAGAGAACATATGATATATCGATGCTTAACAACAATTCTTATCGGTTTTGCGCTGTCTCAATCGACTTATTTATTTGCCCAATCGGACGGGACCTCTAGTTCGCCAACGAAGCCTCTGTGCAATTCTGATTCTCCCCCAGAAAATTCATCTCAGCAGGACAAAGCAACTGTTACGACTCCTAGCACGACTCCAGCCGGGAACGATGGGCTCCCCGATGTCATTGCCAAGCAGGTTGGAATTGATCCGATTCCGGGAAGTTTGTTTGTGAACTTGTACAAAAATGACAATCCGGATGCCAGTGCTGTGAATGTGATCACACAGGTCTCGATCGCTGCGAGTGATCAAGTGGGATATGTTTTTCGGGTCGATGTCCTGAAGGATTTGCCTGCCCCGAATGATTACGAAATGCATATTCATTTTGACCTGGACAATGATCCATCGACTGGAAGGCAGGCGCCTGCTGGATTCAAGGGCGACGATTTGGCGGTTCATTACGAAAAGGACGATAGCGCTTACCTGACGTATCCAGGCGGAGTAGCCAAGGATCGTTGTTCCGGAAAACCTCATATCGTTGTCGGCAAACGAACGGTCTACTACCTCCTTAATATCGGGCTCAGTCGAGATGGAAACACTGCGAAGTTCCGCTATTGGGTTACATTCAACACCCCTTATCCTCCAACGAAGGAAGGAAGCCATATTTGGGCGCCTCCTGTGAACAAGCTCACTGATGCGCAAATTACATTTCCGAACACAACCTCACCCGATCTAAAAGCACCGGTTGATCTCGCAAAGCGCGTGTATCATGTCGAGTAATCACCATGCATAAGTTATTTCAAATTCTTGTTGCATATCTGTTTCTTTTTAATTGCATTTCCCGAGCTCAATTGCCGCCTGACAATATGCAGTTGTTCCTCCTTATCGGTCAGTCGAATATGTCTGGCCGAGGAACTGTTGAGGAAAAGGATAGAGCCACCGATCCTCATATTTTCATGCTAACGAAGGAGATGTCTTGGGTGCCGGCCCATGAGCCTCTTCATTTTGATGAAAAAACGGTCGGTGTCGGTCCCGGCATGAGTTTCGCTCGCGCTCTTTTAAGGGACAAGCCTGACATCACTATCGGCCTAATCCCCTGTGCTGTGGGAGCGACGGCCATTCGCTACTGGCAACCCGATGTGAAGCTGCCTTCAGGAGGGAAGATTCCTCCGGAGGAAAAGGTTCTCGGCGGTCAAAGCTATAACGGCGCAGTTATCCGGGCG
>CAISZB010000086.1 GCA_903889845.1 uncultured Verrucomicrobium sp.
GTTGCGGAGCATTTCGCTGGCGGGTGCACGCATCCTCGCCGGACAGATCGCCGATCGGCTCGATGCGGACGGGGGCCAGGGGGGTGTTTCCAACGGACATGAGGTGTGAGAGTATAGGCCTCCTTTGGGAAATGACAGACGCAATCCGACATCTCTATCTCCATGTGCCGTTCTGTTCCCGGATCTGTCCCTATTGCGCCTTTTACGTCCATCGGGGAGGGGCGGGGGCGATGCGGGACTTCACCCGGGCCTTGATCGCCGAGGCGGAATTGGCCAAACGGGCCTTCGCCTTCGACCTGGAGACGGTCTTCCTGGGCGGGGGGACGCCCTCCCTGCTGCCGGAGGAGGTCTTTGGTCCCCTCATGGCCGCCCTGCCGCCGCGCCGCCCTGGCGCCGAAATCACGCTGGAGACGAACCCGGTCACGGTGACGACCGCGAAGGCCGTGGCGTGGCGGGAGGCGGGGATCACCCGGATCAGCCTCGGCGTCCAGTCCCTCGATCCCGCTTTTCTCAAAATCCTGGGCCGGGACCACACGCCGGAGATCGTCGAGCGGAGCGTGTCGATCCTGCGGGAGGCCGGATTCGCGAACCTGAACATCGACCTCATGTTCGCCCTGCCGGGGGAGCCGCCGGAGACGTTCCGGGAGACGGTGCGGCGGGCCTTGGCCCTCCGGCCCGATCATGTCAGCGCCTATGCCCTGACCTACGAGGAGGACACGCCGTTCTTCGAGAGGCTGAACCGGGGGGAACTGAAGCGGGACGAGGTGGCGGAGATCGCGATGTTCGAGGAAACCGCGGCTTCCCTGGCCGAGGCGGGGCTGCCGTTTTATGAGGTTTCGAACTTTGCGCGGCCCGGGTTCGAATCGACCCATAACCGGGCCTACTGGCGCGGGGCCGACTACCTGGGGCTGGGGCCGAGCGCCTGCTCGACCGTCGGCACGGAGCGGTGGACGAACGTGAAGGACACGGCCCGCTATGCCGCCGAGGTTGCGGCGGGCCGACAGCCCATCGGGGAGCGGGAGCCGTTGCCCCCGGAGACGCGGCGGAAGGAGCGGATTCTCTTCGGTCTCCGGACGCGGGAGGGGGTGGAAAGGGAATTATTGGAGGGTCACGACGCGGCGGTGCGGGAGGCGACGGGGGAGGGGCTTGCCGAATGGCGGGGGGAGAATTTGGTCCTGACGCGGCGGGGGCGGCTGCTGGCCGACAGCGTGGCGGGGATGTTCGTATGACAGTCTCTGGCTCTGCCCACGATCATGCCCATCGGATGCGGGTGGGGAGGACGCTGGCTCTTCTCTCGGCGACGGGATTTTCGCTGAAGGCGATTTTCGTGAAGCTGGCCTATGCGGCGGGCGGGGCGCAGGCCGATGCGGTGACGGTGCTGGCGATCCGGATGCTCCTTTCCTTTCCGGCCTTCGTCTGGCTGGCGTGGTGGGCGGGGCGGGGGAAGGGGACGCTCTCCCTTCGGGACTGGGGCTACCTCTTCAGCCTGGCCTTCCTCGGCTATTATTTGTCGAGCCTCTTCGATTTCATGGGGCTGCGGTATGTCTCGGCGGGGTTGGAGCGATTGATCCTCTTCGTCTACCCGTCGATGGTGCTGCTGATGGAGTCGGTGTGGCGGAAGAAGCCCCTTTCCGGGCCGATCTGGGGGGCCATTGCGGTCTGCTATGCCGGCCTGGTCATGGCCTTCTGGCACGACCTGAGCCATGTCCCGAACGGCACGGCGGTCTGGATCGGCGCGGGGTGGGTCTTCCTGGCGACGCTGACCTATTCCGCCTACTTCTTCGGCATGATGCACGGGATGGTCCGGATCGGGGCGACGCGGATGGCGGGTTATTCCGGGGCGATGGCCTGCGGGCTGGTGGCGGGGCACTTCCTGGCGGCGCGGCCCCACACCTGGATGGCGACGCTCGCCAACCTGCCGGGGGCGGTGTGGGGCTGGGGGGCGGCGATGGCGCTCTGCTCCACAGTCGTGCCGATCTGGCTGGCGGCGCTGGCCGTGGAGCGGCTGGGCTCGGGCAAGACGGCGGCGACGGGGATGATCGGCCCGGCGCTGACGATTGCGCTGGGGTGGGTGATCCTGGGGGAGCCTTTTTCCCTGCTCCAGCTTGCGGGGCTGGGGCTGGTTCTTTTCGGTGTGAGCCGGATGAAATGAAAAAGGCGGGCCTCCTTTCGGAGGGCCCGCCTTTTTGAGACGAATCCCGGCTTCGGTCAGACCCCGGACTTCTGCTCGGCGCGGCGCCGCTGGTCGGCGTTGAGGATCTTCTTGCGGATGCGGAGCTTCGTCGGCGTCGCCTCGACGTATTCGTCGGCGGCGATGTATTCGAGGGAGCGCTCCAGCGTGAGGACGCGGGGGGCGGAGAGCTGGATGCCCTTGCCGTCGCCCTGGGACCGCATGTTCGTGAGGGCCTTCGCCTTGCACGGGTTGACGGCCATGTCGTCCGGGCGGGAATTCTCGCCGACGATCATCCCCTCGTAGCATTCCTCGCCGGGGGCGACGAAGAGGGTGCCGCGTTCCTGGATGTTGTTGATCGCGAAGCCGGTGGCCTCGCCGCCTTCCATCGAGACGAGGACGCCGTTCTGGCGGGTGACGATTTCGCCGCGCTTCGGGCCGTATTCCTTGAAGAGGTGGCTCATGATGCCGGTGCCGCGCGTCAGGTTGACAAGGTCGGTCTCGAAGCCGATCAGGCCACGCGTCGGGATGACGGCCTCGACGAGGACGGTCTTCGTGGCGTGCTTCATGTCGGTCACCTCGCCCTTGCGGGCGGCGATGGCCTGGAGGACGTCGCCCAGGTTTTCCTGCGGGATATCGACGTAGAGGTTTTCGATCGGTTCGAGGGTGTCGCCCTTCTCGTCCTTCTTGTAGATGACCTCGGGGCGGGAGACCATGAGCTCGAAGCCCTCGCGGCGCATCTGCTCCACGAGGATGGCGATCTGCATTTCCCCGCGGGCGCTGACCTGGTAGGCGGCGGCGGAGTCGGTGTCCTTCACGATGAGGGAGACGTTCGTCCGGGTCTCCTTGATGAGGCGGTCGCGGATGTGGCGGGCGGTGAGGAACTTGCCTTCCTTGCCGGCGAGGGGGGAATCGTTGACCAGGATCTGCATGTTGATCGTGGGCGGGTCGATGTCGACGAAGGGAATGGCCTCGCGGTCTTCCTTGTCGGTGAGGGTCTCGCCGATGTAGATCTCCTCGATGCCCGCGATGCCGACGATGTTCCCGGCGAAGGCCTCGGGGATCTCGATCTTGGCGAGGCCGGCGTAGGACATGATCTGGGTGACCTTGCCCTTGCTCTTCGTGCCGTCCTTCTTCAGGCAGACGATGGGGTCGCCGACCTTGACGCTGCCGCCGTAGATCTTGCCGATGCCGATCCGGCCGACGTATTCGCTGTAGTCGAGGTTCGCGACGAGGAGCTCGAAGTGCTTGTCGGGATTGGCCTCGGGGGGGGAGATCTTCTCGATGATGGTGTCGTAGAGGGCGGTCATGCCCGCGGTGCGGATTTCCTCGGTGAGCTGGCCGGGCCAGGTCTTCGAGGCGAAGCCGATCTTGCCGGAGGCGTAGATGATGGGGAAGTCGAGCTGCTCGTCGGTGGCGTTGAGTTCGAGGAAGAGCTCGAAGACCATGTCGAGGACGACGTTGGGGCGGGCGTTCTCGCGGTCGACCTTGTTCAGGACGACGATGGGGCGGGCGCCGACGGCGAGGGCCTTCTTCAGCACGAACTTCGTCTGGGCCTGGGGACCGTCGGTGGAATCGACGACGAGGAGGACGCCATCGACCATCTTCAGGGAGCGCTCGACCTCGCCGCCGAAGTCGGCGTGACCGGGGGTGTCGACGATGTTGATGTGGTAGTCCTTGTACTGGAAGGCGGCGTTCTTCGCCTTGATGGTGATGCCTTTTTCCCGTTCCAGGTCCATCGAGTCCATGACCCGCTCCGTGCTGGCCTGGGCCTGGTTCGAGCGAAAGGTTCCGGACTGGCGCAGGAGCTGGTCGACCATGGTGGTCTTACCGTGGTCGACGTGCGCGATGATGGCGATGTTGCGAATCTTTTCCATAAAGTGAGGGGGAGGTTCTAGCCAGTCCCCTGGAGTTTGACAAAGGAATAATAGCACCTCCCTTGGCGGGGGAGCCGTTTCCTCTCCGGATTACGTGGTTGACGGGCTACAAAATCACGGCCCGGGCTTCATCACCGGGGGTGGGGCGAGGGGGGAAAGGTTGGCGAAGCCGTAGTCGAAGAGGATCATGGCGTCGGGCCACTTGTCCTTGCTGTGGAGGATGATGAGCTGGAGTTCCCGCCCGTCCCGGGTGGCGGAGGCGGCGTAGGTGTGCTGGGAGGAGAGGGTCCACCCGGTCTTCGCCGGGCCCATGCCGGAGTAGAGGCCCAGGAGGCGGTTGTGATTCTTCATCACGTGGGTGCCGCTCTCCGTCTCGATGGTGTAGGTCTTCGTGCGGAGGATCTGGCGCAGTTCCGGGATGGAGAGGTCTTTCTGGAAGATTTTCAGGAGGTCGTGGCAGGTGGTGTACTCGTTCGGCGCGGGGAGACCGTTCGGGTTGGCGAAGTGGGTGTGGGTGCAGCCGAGGGCGGCGGCGCGCTGGTTCATCATGTCGACGAAGGCGGGGGCCGAGCCGGCAACGTAGCGGGCCAGGGCCATCGCGGCGTCGTTGTCGGAGGAGATGAGGAGGGCGTGGACGAGGTCGTCGATGGAGACGGTCTCCCCGGCGATGAGGGGGACGTGGCTGGGCTCGACGCCGGTATCGTCCGAGGTGATCCGCAGGGAGCCGCCCAGCCCCTTCTTCTCGTAGAGGAGGAGGGCGGTCATCAGCTTCGTGGTGCTGGCGGGGGGGTAGGGGGAATCGGGGTTGCGGGCGAAGATCTCCTTGCCGGTCGAGGCGTCGAAGAGGAGGGCGGCCTTGGCGATGACGCGGTTGTGTACTTCGTCGAGGCTGAGGCTGCTCTGGGCACGGACGGGGGCACCGAAGACAGGGAGCAGGGCAAGAAGAAGGAGAAAAAGGAACAGCGGCATGGTACGATAA
>CAISZB010000087.1 GCA_903889845.1 uncultured Verrucomicrobium sp.
CCAGTTGCCTCCCGGCCCTGCAAATCAGTTTTCCCCTTCGGGTACTTTGCGCTATCGCGCAGGCGGTCGCGCCCTCCCCAACAAAAAAGCCGCCGGGAAATCCCGGCGGCTTTTTCGCGTGCAGGACAAACCTTAGTTCACCTTCACCAGCTCGACCTGGAAGACCAGGGTCGAGTTCGGCCCGATGGGGCCGGCGCCCTGCTCGCCGTAGGCGAGCTTCGCGGGGATGACGAACTCGTAGGTGGAACCCTCGGTCATCAGCTGGACACCTTCGGTCCAGCCGGGGATGACGCGGTTGAGGGGGAACGTCGCGGGCTCGTTCCGCTTGTAGGAGCTGTCGAATTCGGTGCCGTCGATGAGGGTGCCGCGGTAGTTGACCGTCACGGTGCTCGTCGCCGCGGGCTTCTTGCCGCCCGCGGGACCGGCCTTCACGACGCGGTACTGGAGGCCGCTGGCCGTCGTCGTCACGCCGTCCTTCTTCGCGTTCGCGGCCAGGAAGTCCTCGCCCGCCTTGCCGTTGGTGGCCTGGGCAGCCTTCGCCTTTTCCTCGCGCTGGGCCATGATCTCCTTCTGCTTCGCGGCCATCGCCTTCTCGATGTCGGCGTCGGCCACCTGCCCCTTGGCGCCGGAGAGACCGTCGCGCACGCCCGCCGCGAGGGCGTCGGGATCGACGACGAAGCCGTCTGCTTTCGCTTTGCGGCCCAGATCGAGGCCGATGCCGTAACTGATTTTCTTGTCGTCGGTATTAATGGAAGACTTTCCCTGATTGCATCCGCCGAGCGCGAGCATGACGGTGGCAATGCAGATTGAGGTAATGAGGTGGATAGGCTGTTTCATTCAGCGCAGAATGGATCGTTGCCGATCCTTAAGGTTAAGGTTGAAGGTTCATCTTGCTACAAACCTCCCCCAGGAAACCAGCTTAAAGTAAGGAAGCCGCACCTCGTAACCTGACCTTGGCTTGCGGACCGAGAGCCTTTACCCTCTTCCTGCGTGAAAACGAAAATCCTCCTCGTCAAGCCGGACCACCTGGGGGACTTCGCCGTCACGCTCCCGGCGATCTGGGAACTGACCCAGCGCTTCGGCCGGGAAAACATCACGATTTTCGTCACCCGCCCGAACGGGCAGTGGGGCACCCTCCTCCCGTGGCTGCCCCGGATCGTCGAGGTGGAGCACTCCCGGTATGACCGGCCCATGCGACCGGTCGTTCATCCCGACCGGGCTCCGCACACGCCCTCTTGGCCTCAATCTCCCCACCCCAAGGCCGCCTCCTCCGGCTTCTTCACCGCCCTCTCCCTCCTGCCGCAGGGGATCACCCACGGGATCGAGTTGACCTCCTCCCGCCACGATCCGTGGGGGAAGCTCTGGCTCTTCGCCGCCGGGGCGGGCTGGCGCTCCGGCCTCCAGGGCAAATGGGACTTCCTCCTTCATGCAAAGCATGGCCTGGGCGAGGGGCACCAGAAAAACCGGATGGCCCACCGCTTCCCGCCCGAGTGGGGCATCACCGGGGAGACCGATCCCGCCCTCTTCATGCCCGCGCCCTTCCACCGCAGCTCCAATGCGCCGTCGGGGGAGATCGTCCTGGCCCCCTTCGCGGGGCAACCGGCGAAGGAATGGCCCCTGGCCAAATGGCGGGAATTGATCCTGGCCCTCCGCCCCGCGGTCGGGAAGCGGGCCGTGGCGATCCTCGCCGGGCCGGACCGGAGCGGCAACGGCCTCGACCTCGTCCGCAGCGCGGGCCTGGACGAGCATTTCCTCTTCGTCCCCAACTCCATCGGGGAGACCCTGGAACGGCTGGCCCGGGCGGCGGCGGTCGTCACGCTCGACACCGCCGTGGCCCACTACGCGTGGCTGGCGGGAGCGCCGACCTGCCAGGTCTTCGCCGGGACGACCGATCCGGCGCGCTGGGCCTCCGCCGCCGCGTTGAAGACGGGAACCGTGGTGACCCTCGATCCCCCGCCCCCCTGCGCCCCGTGCCGCCTCCCCGTCTGCAACCAGAACGGGCACATCTGCCTGGAGCGGATCGACTCGGGCCGCGTGTTCAGGGCGCTGGCGAAGCTGACTCCTCTGATCCCGGGGTGATCAGGCCGAGGGAAAGAACCATCTTCATCGCCTGCTCCACGGTCAGGTCGGGCGCCAGGACAAGGCTCCCCTCCGGGACGACGAAGAGGAGGCCGGAGAGCGGCGACGGCGCATGCGGCACGAAGACCGTCGCCATCGCCTTCCCGTCCCCCCCGACGAAGTGGCCCGTCACGAAGCCGATCAGCCGCAGCTCGACGCCGGGGAAGGTCACATAGACGACCTGCCGGAAGCGGGCCTCCTGCCCCTCCCCGCCGAACTGCTGGACGGCTTGGACCGCCTGGCGCAGGGACTGGTAGATCCCCTTCACCACGGGGATGCGGAGGAGGAGCGCCTCGATACCCAGGAAGAGCCGCTGCCCGAGGAGGTGTCCCGCGATGACGCCGATCAAGAGGATGAGGAGGAGCGTCAGGACAAAGCCCGCGCCGATGATCGTCCCCCCTTGTCGGGCGATGAAGTAATCGGAACCGGGCACCCGGTGCTCGGCGACGAGTTCCCGGATGAAGTGATCGGCCGGGCCGTTGATCAGGTTATAGATGAACTGGATCAGCCACCAGGTCAGGATCAGCGGCAGAATCGCGAAGAGCCCGGCCAGGAACCGGTCCCGCAACCACGCGAACACCGTGACCTTCGTCTCCTCCACCTTCGTGAGGATGGGAAACTGTGGTGCGGGAGAGGTCGGCATGGCACGGAGGGTAGAATCCGTTTTTCCCCAAGAAAAGCCCTTTCCAA
This sequence comes from uncultured Verrucomicrobium sp., assembly GCA_903889845.1. Lineage (GTDB taxonomy): Bacteria > Verrucomicrobiota > Verrucomicrobiia > Methylacidiphilales > GAS474 > GAS474. Next base: position 2,809 of record CAISZB010000087.1, read on the forward strand.
GCAGGACTTACGCATGAAATGTGGGGACGGAGCAGGGGCCGCCTCGCTACGCTGGCGGAAAGGGGTCGCGAAGTAATGGGTGACGCCCTTCGGGACCGGGTACAATCGCTTC
>CAISZB010000088.1 GCA_903889845.1 uncultured Verrucomicrobium sp.
ACTCCAATACCTGCTTCCCCTCCAATGTCCCCAACGGGGTGTCACACTATTGGACCGCCACGTGTCTCAGTTTTGGACCGCCCTACGCACGAGGGTCAGAGGATCGGTCGCGATGCCTGTGATCCCTCCGGGTTCGGCTCCGCTGCCGCCCGTCGTCGCAAAGGTCAGGAACGGGGTATCCGTATCCTTGTTCAGGTCATAGACGGAGACGCGGGTTTCCACCTTCGTACCGCCCGCCCCGAAGCCGACCGCGGCCCGGAGCAACCGGCTCCCCTGCTTGACCTTCGTAAACTCGCCCCGGATGAGCCAGGCGTTCTCCGGCTTGAAGTCCTGGCCCTTGCCTGCGGCGGTGGCGGGCACGAGGCGGCGAGAGAGATCGGCGACCATGCCCGCCTGCATCATGGCCTGGAGGTTGCTCTTGAACTGGACCAATTCGTCCCCCTCCCGATCGACCTTGAATTCGCTGTGCTCCACATCGAAGGAAGCGACATAAACCTTCTGCGGCATCTGCGCCACGGAGTGCTCTTTGCCTCGTTGCACGCTGACCGACGCGCAGGACATCAAGCCGTAGATCAGGGCAGCCGAAAGGGTGTAAAAAAGCACTTTCATAAGGACGACCCTAGCCAAGAAGTGATCCGCGTGCATGGGGTATCCACCCCATTAAACTACGCCAAAAATAGACAGGTAGGAGCAAGAAAGAAACCAAACCAGAGTACCTGGCAATCAGGCGGCTTGGAATCATTTCAAAACAAAAAACCCCGGAGGCAATCTCCGGGGTTTTTTGCAGTCTGGCGGTCTTTTACTCCGCCTTCTTCTCTTCGGCAGGAGCCGTGGCGGCAGCCGCAGCAGCAGCGGCGGCAACGCCTTCGGTGCCGGGGAGTTGGAAATCGACCCACTCGATGAGGGCGACCTTGGCGGCGTCCGTCGTGCGGTGGCCGAGCTTCAGGATGCGGGTGTATCCACCCTGGCGGTCCTGGAAGCGGGGCCCGATCTCGGTGAAGAGCTTCTTCACCGCGTCGCGGTTCCGGATGCGGGCGACGGCCAGGCGGCGGTCGTGGAGGGTGCCGCTCTTGGCGAGGGTCACCATCTTTTCGGCGACGGGACGGATCACCTTGGCCTTGGCCAGGGTGGTCTCGATCCGGCTGTGCTGGATGAGGCTGCTGACGAGGTTGGCGACGAGGGCTTCCTTATGCTTGGAAGTGCGTCCCAGCTTCGAGACTTTGCGTAAATGGCGCATGATTCAAACTCCTGAGTGATGTGTAAAGGCCCCTTCGCTTACTCGATGGGGGCGGTCTCGACGGGATTGTCGAGGAGGGTGGGATCGAACTTCATGCCGAGGGAGAGGTTCAGCGAGAGGAGCTTTTCCTTGATCTCGTTGAGCGACTTCTTGCCGAAGTTGCGATACTTGAGCATCTCCGCCTCGGTCTTCATGGCGAGCTGACCGACGGTGGTGATATTGGCGTTGTTGAGGCAATTGGCGGCGCGGACGGAGAGCTCGATCTCGTTCACGCTCATGTTGAGGAGCTTCTTCAGCTTGCTGTCTTCTTCGCGGGCGACGGGCTTCGTCTCCTCGAACTCGATCGGCTCCTCGCTGTAGTTGACGAAGATGTCGAGGTGGTGCCGCAGGATGGCGGAAGACTGGAGCAGGGCCTCGTCCGGGGTCAGACGGCCGTCCGTCCAGACTTCGAGGACGAGCTTGTCATAGTCCGTACGCTGACCGACGCGGGTGTTTTCCACCGCGTATTTGACCTTGCGGACGGGGGAGAAGATCGAGTCGATGGCGATGACGCCGATGGACTGGTCGGGCTTCTTGTTCAAGTCGGCGGTGGCGAAACCGCGACCAACGCGGACTTCGAGCTCGGCGTCGAAGCGCTGCTTCTTGTCGATCGTGGCGATGACGAGGTCGGGATTGAGAATCTCGACGCCGGCGTCGACCTTGATGTCTCCGGCAGTGACGGGGCCTTCCTTCGTCACGCTGAGGAAGAAGGTGCGGGGCTCGCGGTTCGGG
>CAISZB010000089.1 GCA_903889845.1 uncultured Verrucomicrobium sp.
AGGCGCTGCAGCCACGCGTCGGCGGTCTCCTCCTCGCCGGGGACGTGGCCGAAGCGGAGCGCGAGGCCGAGCCGGAGCGCGGCGAGGCGGTCCATCCAGCCGAGTTCCTTGTATCCCGCCAGCGCGGAAAGGAGATGGAATGGCGCAGGGAGCTGCAGCGCGGTGAGGGACGAGGCCCCGCGCGGGCTGAGGAACGGGACGTCGAGCCGGTCCTGGACGAGGAGCTTTTCCCGTGCGCCGAGGGTGTCCAATAGGGCGAGGCTGGCGTCATAGCAGCCCATGAGGACGTGCTGGCCGCTATCGAGGACGTCGCCCGACTTCGCCTCGCGGAAGCTGCTGGCCCGTCCGCCGAGGGAGGGTTTCGCCTCCAGGAGGGTGACGCGGTGGCCTCGGCGGAGCAACTCGACCGCCGTGGCGACCCCGGCGAAGCCGCCGCCCAGGACCAGCACCTCCTTCGGTGGGGGCGGCAGCGGCGCGGCCTTCTTTTCCCGGCGTTTCGCCCGGAGGATGGCCAGGACCTTCTCCGCCTTCGAGAGTCCGGCGAAGCGGCTGAAGACGTCGTAATCCCGGGCCTCGATCTTGTCGAGGATCCCCTCGTAGACCTCCCGCATCACCTCGGCGGCGATGAGGTTCGGGCGGTCGGCGGGGTCGATCAGGCGAAGGGCCTTTGCGTAATAGTGACGGGCTCGGAAGGCCTGGAACTTCAGGAAGCGGCGCATCGCCGGGGTCGGTTTTCCGGCGAAGACGTCGGCTTCGGAAAGACCGAAGGAGGCCAGCTCGTCGGCGGGGAGGTAGACGCGGTCGATCGAGGCGTCCTTCTTCACATCCCGCAGAATGTTCGTGAGCTGGAAGGCCATTCCGAGGGCGACGGCGTAGTCCCGCGTGATCGGGTTCTTGTAGCCGAAAATTTCGATGCTCACCAGGCCCACCGCGCTCGCGACGCGGTAGCAATACTGCTCCAGCTCGGCGAAGGTTGCGTAGCGCGATTTCACCAGGTCCATCTCGACGCCGTTCAGGATCTCGTCGAGCGGCTCCTGCGGGATGTGGAACGTGCGGACGATCTCGCCCAGTTCCCGGCCTAAGGGCGAGAGAGGCTCCTCCTTCCCTCCCGAGCAGGCCCGGGCGACCTCGGCCCGCCAGAAGGCGAGTTCGATCCGCTTTTCGTCGAGGGTCAGCGTCTCCAGGTCGGAGGCGTCGTCGACGACGCGGCAGAAGGCGTAGAAGATCGCCATCCCCCGGCGGCGCTCCGCGGGGAGGCTGCCGAAGGCGAGGGCGAGGTTCGAGCCGCTCTTCGCCGTGATCGTGGCGGAGGCGGGCAGTGCGGCGGCGGTCGGGGGAGGGGTCTCGCTCATGCGTCGTGGCGGGAAAAATCAAAAAGTCAGGAGCGTGCGGAGGAAGAGAAGGGGAATGTCGAGCTTCCCCAGCTTCGGCCGCGTGCGGAGGGTGTCGTAGTCGAGGCGCTCGATCTTCCGTAGGATCGTCGTCCCGCCCAGCCACGTCACCCCGATCTCCCACTTCAGCGGGATCGGCAGCGTGCGGCTCAGGTCGCGGCCCCGCTCGAAGAGGTCCCACGCCTTCCCCACCTGGTTGCGGACCAGCGCGCGGAAGGCGGGGGTGGCGCGCCCCGCCTTGAGGTCGTCGACGGTGACGCCCAGGGCGGCCATTTCGTCCTGCGGGAGGTAGATCCGGTCCTTGAGGAGATCGACCGAGACGTCCTGCCAGAAATTCGCCACCTGGAGGCCGGTGCAGATCGCGTCCGACTGGCGGAACCGCTCCTCGTCCCGGAAGCCGTTCAGCAGCAGGACCAGCCGTCCGATCGGGTTCGCGCTGCGGCGGCAGTAGTCGAGGATCTCCGCATGGTTCGCGTAGCGGGTCTTCGTCACGTCCTGCTTGAAGGCGGAGAGGAGGTCGGTGAAGAGGGAGAGGGGCAGGTCGAGTTCGCGGATCGTCGCGTGGAGGGCGACGAGGAACGGCTCGCTCGCCCCCTTCTCCGGGTCGAGGAGGCCTTCCTCCCACTTGTCGAGCGCGGCCAGGCGCTGCTCCGGCGTCGGCTGCGGGGGCAGTTCCCCGCCGAAGTCGAACCCGGAGGCGTACCCCTCGTCGGCCAGGTCGTCCGTATGGCGGGCGAAGGCGTAGACGGCGTGGACATGGTGGATCTTCGCCTTCGGCATCAGCCAGCCGACGGGGAAGTTCTCGTAATGGGCCTTCGCCAGCGCCGTGCAGCGGGCATAGGCGTCGGAAAGGGAAACGGCGGCAGGGGCGGGAACAGACATGGGGCAGGGAGGAAGATAGACAAACCGCTCCCCCCTTGTCCACCGGGGGGAGTATCTTCTTTTATTCCCGGGGGATGTCGTTAAAACGAGGCTCGGCATGACCATCCCGGAGGAACCCAGTCGCGGAGCGCGGTGGAGGCAGGCCCTGTGGCTGCAGGGCGGTTCCCGCCTCGACCTCCTCCCCCTCGCCGTCGCCTTCCTCACGGCCTGGTACTTCGCCGTCGAGCTGCCGCGCTCGGACGACTGGCAGCTCGTCCCCGTGATCGAGCGGTTCCGCAACGGCACGGCCGACTTCGCCTTCCTCTCCACGCCGTTCAACCAGCACCGGATGCTCGTCTCCTACTGCGTCATGGCGGGCCTCGCCATTGCGACCCACTGGAACACGGTCGTGATCCAGATGGCGGGGATGGTCGTCTTCCTCCTCGGCTGGCTCGCCTTCCGCGTCGGGGGCTACTCCTCCTTCCGCCTCTTCCTGGCGGCGATCCTGTTCTGGGGGCTTCACCAGTACGGCAACTTCAATTGGACGTGGCAGGTCGCCTGCCTCCTGGCCGTGGCGATGGGGTTGTGGGCCGTCCGCCTCCTGGCTCCCGGGGAGGGGAATCCGGCTCCGGGGCCGCTGGCTTTCGCCGGGGCGCTCGTTCTGGCAACGGCGGCTTCGCTCAGCTACGGCTTCGGTGTCTGCGTCTGGCCCGCCCTTTTCTTCGTCCTGGCGGCGGGGAAGAAATGGAAGCGCCTCGCCCTCGCCGTCGCGGCGGCGGCGCTGCTGGCGGCGGTCTTCTTCCGCGACGGCAACCTCGCCAGTGCCGCCGACCGGGGCGGCTTCCTCCATGTCGCGGCCTACTTCTTCTCCATGCTCGGCACTCCCTTCGGGGCCGTCCGCCACGGGATCGCGGCGTGGTGCGGCGTCGCCGGGCTGGGACTCTTCCTGTGGGCCTTTCCGAAGGGGGACCGCTTCCTTAACGGCGCGGCGATCTTCGGCCTGACGGGGCTTCTCCTGGCGACCTACACCCGCAGCTTCGCCACCGTTTCCTGGGCGGAAGGGGCGAACCCCCGCTACGCCACCGAGGCCATGCTCGTCTGGATCCCCGCCTTCGTCCGCCTCCCCGCGAAGGGGTGGCGCGGGGCGTTCCTCGCCCTCCTCTGCGCGATGACCGTGGCGCGGAGCCTGTCGAGCTTCCCCCACCTGGCCTACATCCGTCAGGCGGCGCAGGAGAGCGCCTACGCCCTCCGCCATCACCTGCCGGGCGGCACCTCCCTCAAGAGCTCCCAGACCGACGAGGACGTGGCGCGCTACGCCGCGTTGCTGGAGGAATGGCACTACAGCGTTTTCCGCGAATGAAGCCCGCCGATTCCCACGATTCCCCCCTCGTCTACGGCCTCACCGGCGGCATCGCCTGCGGGAAGACGACCTTGGCCCGACTCCTCGCCCAGCGGGGGTGGACCGTCGTCGATAGCGACGAAATCGCCCACCGGCTCATGGCGCCGGGCGCCGAAAATTGGCAGAAAGTAGTTGACGCCTTCGGGTCGGGTATCCTAAATAGCGATCGAACGATAAATCGGGCCGCCTTGGGAGACGCCATCTTCCGGGAGCCCGCCCTGCGGGAAAAACTCAATTCCCTGACCCACCCCGCCATCCGCAAGGTTTGGCACCAGGAACGGGAAAGCTTTTTGGAAAGCCGCGCAGGGGACCGTGCCGCAAGGCTCGTCATCGTCATCCCGCTTCTCTATGAGGCGGGGCTCGAAACAGAATTTTCAACCCGTGTCGCCATTGACCGTACTGCGCCGCCAAAAATCTTGCTGGCGGTCGAATTATTGCTCGTCCAGCCTTACTGGATTTGCAAAATGCACAAACCTGTATTACATTTCGCCTCATGGCAACTAAACCCATACCTGTTAGAATACCCGACGATTCGCTGGATC
>CAISZB010000090.1 GCA_903889845.1 uncultured Verrucomicrobium sp.
CTTCAGCTTCCCGATCTTGAACGGCTTTTCCAGGATGTGGCAGCCGGTGTTCTCGTGGAACTCGTGGATCGTCGCGGAGATGAAATCACCGCTCATGAAGAGGAACCGCCCCTTGTAGGCCGGGAACTCGACGCAGGCTCGCGAGTAGAAGTCGATGCCGTTGCAGCGGGGCATCTTGATGTCGGAGAGGACGACGTCAAAGTCGCCATCGCCGTCGGCCAGCCGCTCCAGCCCCTCGATGCCGTTCCCCCCGGTGACGACCTCCACCTTCTGCATGGTGAGGAAGCGTTCGAGGAATTCGAGGATCGCGGGTTCGTCGTCGACGACCAGGACGCGGCCGCGGGAACCGGGCTTCAGGGGCGTCTTCCGTCCGGCGGCGGTCGGAGCCGGCGGGGGCGGAACGGAGGCGGAGGCGGAGCCGATCTCCCCATCCCCCTCCCCGTCCGGGCCGCCCTCGGCGATGGCGGGCAGGGCGGTGGGGAATTCGAGGACGAAGCACGAGCCCGTGGGGCTCGACGAACTCAGGTAGAGCTTGCCGCCGTGGGCTTCCATGAGGGTCTGCGCGACGGGCAGGCCGAGGCCGACGCTCCCGGCCTTTTCCTTCGTCGTGAAGAAGGGGCGGAAGATCTTCTCCGTGTGCTCCGGCGGCACGCCCTCCCCGTTGTCGGCGACGCGGAGGAGGAGGCAGCGTCCGGCGCGCTCCGCCAGGATCGAGATCTTGCCGTCCTTGCGGTCGGGATGGATCGACCGCTCGGCGTTGTTCACGAGGTTGATGAGGACCTGGAGGATCTGGTCCGGGTTCGCCTCGACGGCGGCGGGCGGCGTGGCGTCGCGGAAGGTGAGATCGATGTTGTGGACGCGGAGCTGGTATTCGCGAAGATTGAAGAGCTCCCGGACGATCGAGGAGACGTTGACCACCTGCTTCGCCGAGACCTCGCGGCGGGCGAAGTGGAGGAGGGAGCGGAGGATGCGGGCCGCACGGCGCGTCTCGGCGGAGATGGCGCGGAGGGAGGAGAGCGCGGGGGGCTGGTCGGGCGTCATCTCCAGGATGGAGGCCTGGCCCATGACGGTCGTCAGCGGGTTGTTGATCTCGTGCGCGATGCCCGCGATGACCTTCACCACGGCGTCGAGCTTCTGCCCTTCCATCGCTTCCTCCAAGAGGCGCTTCCGTTCCCCGTACTCCTCCTCCAGGGAGAAGGCGAAGGCGACGAGGGCGGCGAAGAGGGAGACCGTGGCGAGGTCGGCCTCGCCGAAGGCGTTCGGCTCGAAGCCGTCCATGTTGATGACGCCCCAGACCTCCCCGCGGACGTTGACGGCGACGGCCATCTCCGACTTCACGTAGGGGAAAAGGGAGACGTAGGTCGGATCCTTCGTCGTGTCGGGGCAGAGGTAGGGCTTCCCCGTAGCAGCGACGGTGCCGGTGATGCCGTAGCCGATGCCGAGGTGGCAACTCCGCTTCTCGTCGGTCCAGTCCTCGCCGTAGGTCGAGGTGATGTCGAGGAATCCGTTGTGGTGATCGACCCGGATGAAGGAGCCGTGGACCGCGCCGACGAGCTGGCAGGCCTGCTCCAGGGTGATCTCGATGACCCGTTCGGTCTCGTCCCGACGTTGTACCGCTGCCAGTACCGCCTGTAGTGCCTTGGCTGCTCGGTCCATCTCAGTGTTACACGAAAGCACTATTCACGCCAAGCGCAACTCAAAGATGAAGCGTTAAGTAATCTTTACTACCTAAAAGAAACGCACGCCAGAATAACCGTTTCCCCTTGGGAATCAGGAGTTTTACCCCAGGACACTCAAAACGGCATCGATGTTGGCGGCGACGATCGTCGGCTTTGCGATGCCGGAGTTGACGGCGGTGTCGGGGTCCTTCAGCCCGTGGCCCGTCGTCGTCGCGACGATCCGGCTGCCGGCGGGGATCAGCCCGGCCCGGTGGGCCTTGATCAGGCCCGCGATCGGGGCGGCGCTGGCGGGCTCGACGAAGAGGCCTTCGAGGCGGGCCAGGAGGCGGTAGGCCTCAAGGATTTCCTCGTCGGTGACCTTGTCGATCCGGCCGTGCGATTCGGCAACGGCGTCCTTCGCCCCCTGCCAGCTGGCGGGGTTCCCGATGCGGATCGCGGTGGCGATGGTGTTGGGCTTCTCGATGATCCGGTCCTCGACGATCGGGGCGGAGCCCGCCGCCTGCCAGCCGAACATCTTCGGGAGCTTCTTCGCCAGGCCGTCCCGGTGATATTCCTTGTAGCCCTTCCAGTAGGCGGTGATGTTCCCGGCGTTGCCGACGGGGAGGAAGTGGTAGTCAGGGGCGTCGCCCAGGACGTCGCAGACCTCGAAGGCGGCGGTCTTCTGCCCCTCGATCCGGACGGGATTGATCGAGTTGACGATGGAGAACTCGGGACGGCGGCCCAGCTCGCGGACGATGCGGAGGGCGTCGTCGAAGTTCCCCTCGATGGCCACGACGGTCGCGCCGTACATCATCGCCTGGGCGAGTTTCCCGAGGGCGATCTTCCCGTTGGGCAGGATGACGACGGAGCGGAGCTTCGCGCGCGCGGCATAGGCCGCCGCCGCCGCCGAGGTATTCCCGGTGCTGGCACAAAGGACGGCCTGGACGCCGCCCCGGTTCGCGGCCTCGGTCATCGCCATCGTCATCCCCCGGTCCTTGAAGGAGGAGGTGGGGTTCATCGCCTCGTATTTGATGAAGAGCTCGATGTCGGCCCCGATCTCGCCGGGGAGACGCTCCGCCTTGATGAGGGGGGTGTTCCCCTCCAGCAGGGTGATGACACGGGTCTGCGGCGTGACGGGGAGGCGGGCGCGGTAGGCCTCGATAATGCCAGGCCAGGGGAATTTGGGGGCGGAACTCATGGGAAAATTAGGTGAAATCCTCGACGCGGAAGCTGACGGCGGGGCCGTGGACGATGTCGAGGGCCTCCAGGGCGGCGCGGGCCTCCTCGAAGTTGCGGGTGTTCGCGTCGTGGATCATCAGGATGAGGGGGACGCGGCCCTCGGCCTCCCCCGGGGCGACCATCACTTCAGGCTGGATCACGGAGGAGATGCCGATGTTCCGTTCCCCGAGGATCGTGGCGATCCGGGCCAGGACGCCGGGGCGGTCCTCCACGGTGAGGCGGAGGTAGTAGCGGGCGGTGACCTCGTCGGGGCTGGCGATGCCGGGGGGCGTCGCCTCGTTCCAAAGGCCGCTGAAGCGGGAGGAGCAGGCGCCGTCGCCGTCGCGGGCCAGGGAGGCGAGGTCGCTGAGGACGGCGCTGGCCGTCGGGTCGCCGCCCGCACCGCGCCCGTAGTAGAGGGTGTCCCCGACGACGTCGCCCCGGACGAGGACGGCGTTGAAGACGCCCTTCACCGAGGCGAGGACGTGGGAGGACGGCACCAGCGTCGGCTGGACGCCGACCTCGATCCGGCCCGAGGGGACGGTCTTCACGATGGCCAGGAGCTTGATCCCGTAGCCGAGGGTGCGGGCGAAGGCGATGTCCCGCCGGTCTAGGCCCGCGATGCCTCGGACGGAGAGGGAAGCCATCTTCGGCCAGAAGCCGTAGGCGAGCGCGGCGAGGACAAGGGCCTTGTGGGCGGCGTCCCACCCCTCGACGTCGAGGCTCTCGTCGGCCTCGGCATAGCCGAGCTTCTTCGCCTCGGCCAGGACCTCGGCGTAGTCCTTCCCCTCCTCGCTCATCCGGGTGAGGATGTAGTTGCAGGTGCCGTTGACGATGCCGTGGAGGGAGAGGATGCGGTTCGCGGCCAGGCCCTCGCGGAGGGCCTGGAGGAGCGGAATGCCTCCCGCAACGCTCGCCTCGTAGAGGAGGCGACGCTTCTTCTCCGAGGCGAGGCGGAAGAGTTCCCCTCCCCGCTCGGCCAGGAGGGCCTTGTTCGCCGTGACGACGTGCTTGCCCGCCTCCAGCGCCCCCTTCACGAGGCGGAAGGCGTCGTCGACGCCGCCGATCAGCTCGACGATCACGTCGATGTCGGGCCGGGCGACGAGGTCCTCCCAGCGCGGGGTGACGAGGGCGGCGGGAATCCCGGCGGCCTCCGCCTTCGCCGCATTGCGGGAGGAGACGCCGACGATCTCCAGGGACCGGCCGCAGCGGCGGGCCAGGAGGTCGGCCTGGCCGCGCAGGTGCCGCCAGACGCCCTGGCCGACCGTACCGGTACCGGCCAGGCCGATCTTCAGCGGAGTCGTCGGGGAGGTCGGGTTCGAGTGCATGCGAGAGGGTTAGTGAAACGCGAATCCCCGCCGGTTTCAACGAGATTCCGCGGGAAACGGCGGGCGATTTTCCCGCGTTTGTCCCGCGCCACAGGCCGAAGAGGAAAGGAAAAGAAGAGCGACCCCAACGGGATTCGAAC
>CAISZB010000091.1 GCA_903889845.1 uncultured Verrucomicrobium sp.
CGCGCCGCCATCGCCAGGGCGAAGCGGCGCATGCTCTCCTGCTGGTCCGGGAGGTAGTTGCCGAGGAGGACGACCGTCATCACCGTTCTCCGACAGCCGAACTCCTCCCCTCGGAAGGCGCCGCATCCAGCCCCAGACCCAGGCCCAGGGGCGTCGAGCGGGAAGCCCAGATCACGCCGCACCCCCCCGCCGTGGCGATCCGCTTCTCGATCTCCAGCCCCCCGGCGGCCAGGAGCCCCGGCAGCGCCTCCGCGTCGCGGCCCGGCCTGGGATGGTATTCGAGCAGGAGCCGCCCGATCCGGGCCAGGGAGGCGCGGTCCTCAAGCATCGCCCACTCCGCCCCCTCGCAATCCATCTTCACCAGATCGACGGTGCCTCCCTCCCCCCCCAGCCGGTCCAGGGCCCGCCGCAGCGCCGTCTGGGGCACCGTCACCGCCTCGGCCCGATCGACCGCGATGGCCGACGCCGGGACCACCGTTCCGGTCATCGAGTCGAGCGTGGGAAAGAACGAAACCTCCCCGTCCTCCGCCCCGACGGCCTCGATGAAGCAGACGGCCCCGGCTCCCGCCGCCTGCACGCGCAGGTGGGGTTCCAGCGTTCGGTTCGGCTCGTAGACGTGGAGCAGCGCGTCCGGGAAGCGGCGCCGGGCGGCGAGGGTGAAGAGGCCGACATTCCCCCCGATGTCGAGGATCGTCCGCACCGGGCGCGCCCCCGACCCCAGCTTGGGAATCGCATCGAGGCCGTACTCGTCGTCGAGCAGCAGGGCGACAAAGGCCGTGACCACCTCCCCGCCCGGGGGGAACGAGAGCCGCATCGTTCCCCCGCCGAGGAGGAGCCGGTCGGGCATCGCGAAATCGCGCACGCGGGAGAACGCGATCCCCCAGCGCCGCGCCTCCCTGCGGCGGCGGATCGTCCGCAACATCTTTCCGATCATGCCCCTCACTATGCCCCGGAACCGGGGCCAGTACCAGAAATTTGAGAACCCGGCCCCCCATGCAGCCTTTCGGCGTAGAGGGAGCGACCCCGCGGACGCCGGGAGGGCTCTGCGGCGGCCGGATCCGCAGCCTCCGCGTCGGCGACATTCTCGGAGGCGAGGCACAGGCCCGCCGCGATCATGATGAAGCCCTGCCCCGTCGTCAGCCCCAGGGGGGTCATGAAGAGATTGACGAAACAGGAGGCCAAAATAAGCCCCGCCAATGCCCCTCCCTTGAGCAATTCGAGGTGCGCCCGCCTTAGCAGCCACAAGGCAATGGCCACGCGCATCGCCAAAAAGGCGCTACCCAGGATCCATCCCAATTCCCAAAGCGTCCTCATCCACTCGTCCTCGATGATCATCGAATCGTTCTTCGTGTAGAGCAACGCGGCGTTCGTCGCCCGCCCCATGCCGATGCCGAACATGTCGATGTTGAGGAAATCGTTCCACGGGTTGAGGATCGCCCCGACGAAGCGGCCGCCGATGGAGGAACTCAGATCGCCGCCGTCCTGGAAACGGGACTGCAGGCTGTCGATCCCCGAGGAGAAGACGGGGAGCATGCTGAGCAGGGCTCCGAAAACGAGAATCCCCACTCCCAGGCCGATGAATTTGCGAAAATACCGGGGATAAAAGATCCCCATCAGCACGAAGGCCACGATCACCAGGATGACGGAGACCACGGTGTTCCGGCTGACGCTGACCACCATCCCCAGCAGCAGGGAAAAGAGCGCCCCCCACAGGAGCCATTTCGGATAGAGGTCGGTGCGGGTGAAACCATAAACGATGAAGGCGGCCAGCAAAGCGAGGTAGAGCGGCCCGCCATTGGCGAAGGAAAAAGTTCCCGAAGGGCGGGCGTGGCCAAGGGCCCCGATCATCTGCCCGCCGGCCAACCCTCCCGCGCCGTTGTTCCAGGTCGACCCCTCCGGCGCCAGGAACTGCATCATCATCAGCAGCGCCATCGGGACCGCCGTGCAGAGCAGGAGAAGGCCGACCTTCTCGACATCGCGGCGGTTCATCACCCGCCCGATCACGAAGATAAGGGGATAATGAAGAAAATAGGACCTCACCCCATAGAACACCACGACGATGTTCACGTCGGAATGCAGCAAGCTCGCCACCAATCCCAGGAAGGACAATATCCCGAGCACCACGATGAACCCGTTGACGGCAAAGACCCCCCGGCTCACCGCCATGCAATAGATCACGATGACGACGGGCTCCCGGATGAAAAGAATGTAGGAGGAAAGGCCCGGAAGCAGCCACTTACGGAACGCCCCCTCCACCAGCCACAGGATGATGTAGAGCCAGATCGCCTTGCGTACGCCCTCCGTCTGATGCCGGAAATCCTCCTCGGAGGAAAAGAATCCCGCGACGCTCATGGGAGGAGAGTAAGAGCCCCCGCCGCCGGAGACAAGGCCGGGCAAGAGAAAAAAGAAAAGCGATTAAAACTCGACCTGCACCACCGGCCATTGGGGGCGGGAACGGGGACGGAAAGCGGGGTCGAAGCCGAAGGCGTCCCGCAGCGCGGCGTCCTCCGGGGAAAGGGCGACGAGATTCGCGCTGACGAAGATCCCGTTCGCGATCGGATAGAGGGAGCGGTCGAGGGCGTAGAAATGCCGGTAGCCGCACGCCTCCAGCGCCTCCCGGAAGAGCCGGGGCGGACGGCCCCGCTGCTCGCATTCCCGGGTATTCAGCTCGAAGACGAGCGGCGGGCGGCGGTGGGCAAAGAGGCCGGAGGCCCCGTTGAAGACGTCGATTTCGAACCCCTCCACATCGACCTTCACCGCGACGACCCGTTTCCATTCCTCCACGCCGATCTCCCCGTCGAGGCGGCGGAGCGGCACGACCATGCCTCCTTCCTCTCCAATGCGGGAGACATAGGAATTCCCCTCGTTCAACTCCATCCGGGCCTCCCCCTCCACAGCCCCCAGGGCGACGGGATGGATGCGGACCCGTCCCGCCAGGCCGTTCCGGGCGATGTTCCGCTCCAGCAGGGAAATGAGCCGGGGCTGGGGCTCGAAGGCCTCGCACGTCACCCCCTCCCGCAGGGCGAGGCGGAGGGAAAAGAGGCCGAGGTTCGCCCCGGCATCGACGAAGACGCCGCCCCGTTCCCTCTCGAAGAGGAAATCGAGGAACCGGCTCACGTCGCCGTCGTGCTCCCCGAAGAGGGCGGCGGTCCGCCCCGCCACGTCGTCCCAAAAGACGTCGAGCCCCAGGTCGGCGTCGTAGCGGACGGAGACGATCTCCCGGACCGGCGGCGAAATCCGGTCGAGGAGCCGCAGGAGGAACGACTTCCCCCGCTCGCACGGCCACAGCCGGGCGAGGCGGCAGAACAGGGCCGGGACGAGGGAAAGGGAACGGGAGGCTCCGGCGGCAGTCATGGGAAGCCCCAACGTACGGGGACGGTCTGGAGCTGTCAAATCCTCAGAACAGGCTCTCCATGCCGGGCTACGGCGGCTTGATCGCGACGATGTAAGCCACGATGTCCCGCTCGTACAAGAACTTGGAGGCGAACTGGGCGCGCAGCGCGTCCTCCAATTGGCGACGCTCTTCCGGGGTAAAATCGGAGGCGAAAATCTCCCGAAGAGTCGGGGCGCCCGGGCGGGGGGAGATGTCCATCAACACCTCCAGGGATTGGATGGACGAGGGGCGATCCTTGATGTGCAACTCCAGCTGAATCTCGTGGAAACCGGCCAGGCGGCACATCTCGAACAGATCCCGCTCCGTAAAGTTGGTCAGCGGGTTGCCGTCGATTTCTTCCGCCGTCGAAGGATATTGGGCGGCCTTCCATCGCCGGATCAACCAGGCCGTCGCGGTCGCGGCGGCGGGCGGCTGGTCCCGCAGATAGCGGGTGAGGTTGGCCAGTTGCACGGCTTCATCCCGGAGGATCGGCTCGCCCAGGGAGATGCGCCCCCCGGGCTTGAGGACGCGATAGAATTGACGCAGAGCCTTCGCCTTGTCGGCGACGTAGGCCAGCACCGCCCGGCTCGTGACCAAGTCCGCCGACGCGTCGGCGACGCCCCGAAGTTCCTCGGCCGAAGTGTCGAGAAACGAACAGCGCTCCTCCAGGCCGAGCGCGACGGCCCGCCGCTCCGCCCGTTCCAGAAGCGGGACCGAGGGATCGACCAGCACGGCCCGAAGGCCGTGCCCCAGACGCTCGAAGGCGCCGAACGCAATCAGCCCGTCGCCCGTGCCCACGTCGACCAGCACCATTCCGGGCGCAAGGTTTGCCCCGTCGAGTACGCGGTCCCGGAACCCCTCGACGAGGGCGCGCATGACCGGTTCGTATTGCGGATCACCTCCATGCCGCCGATGCAGCAGCCATTCCGACCAGACATCCGTGGCGCTGGGCGTGTTCCGAGGGGCGATCTCCGTGGGCATTCGGAACCGGATCTTAAACCCGGTTTCTGAACGAAATCTGAAACGAAAATGGAAATTCCATTAAGGAACGGGGCGAAGCGGCCTGGCGCCCCCTTCGCGCCACCCCCCTCACCCCCGGGCAAAGGCGACGATCCGGTCGTTCCGCTCCGCGTCGTCCCACGCGATGCAGGAGGGGAATCCCTCGGCGCAGAGCCGGAAGGTGCCCCGCTCCCGGTGGGGACAGGGCAGGCAGCGGGCCGAGGAAGGAAAGACCGTCCCCCCCGCCAGGAACCCGGGCGTCACGACCGACGCGGGCCGGGTCCGCGTCAGGAGGATGCCCAGGCGGCCCGCCTCGCACCCGTATTGGAGGAGGTGGGAGGGGAAGCTGTCCGTCGTCAACACGCGGCGGCGTCCCCGGGCGAGGGCCAGGATCTCCTCCGGACGGGCAAAGCGGACCGTCGCGAGGCCCATCGCCTCGAAGGCCGCCGCGTCGCCGTCGGCGGCATGGAAGGCGTAGCGGGCCTCGGGTAGATACCGGGCCGCCCACGCCGCAGGCATGTATTGATGCCCCTTCCCCGAGGGGAAGACGAGGAGCCCCTCCCCGCCTTCCCCCGACAGCGGCATGTTCCGCAGCCGTTCCCGCGCCTCGGGAAAATCGGCGGCGATCTGGTGGAGGAGCGCCTCCGCCGGAATCGCGCGGAGGGCCGGGACTGCCGAGGTCTCCAACCGCCCGCAGTAACTCTCCGTGTCGGCCTCCGGCGCGATCGAGACCCGCCCCGCCGCGTCGAGCAGAGAAAAGAGAAGCGCATTGATCCGGTCCCGCGGCCCCCGCCGCCGGGAGAGGGAGGCGACGACCCGGTGAAGCGGGGCCACATACCGCCGCCCCCGACGCAGTCCGGGCAAGAGGTCGCGGAGGCCCCGGTTCGTGTAGACGAGGGCCGAAGCCGGAGGCTCCCCGTCCGGGCCGAGGTCGACAAACTCGATCCTCCCGGCGAAGGCGACCCGGGCCAGCGGCGCGATCTCCGGGGCGAAGACGGCCCGGATCCGCAACTCCGGGCGGAGCGCCGCCGCCGCGTGGAGCCCGGCGAGCCGCATCCAAACGTCGCCGAAGCCCCCGTTCCGGGCGTCGAGGAAGAGTTCCCGCCGCATCATAGAAGTTCCTTTACGCCCGCCGCGAGGCGGGAGCAATAGGTTTCCCACCGGAGCCGGACCGCCTTCTCCCGCGCCGCCATGCCGACGGCCCGGAGCCGTTCCCGGTCGCCGTGCAGCACCGCCAACCGTTCCGCAATCGCCGCCGCCGAGCGGATCGGGACGACGAAGCCCTCCCGCCCGTCCTCGATCAGGTCGGGCGCGGCGGTGTGGGGCGTCGCGATCACCGCCATCCCCCGCCCCATCGCCTCCGGGATGACGAGGCCGAAGCCCTCGAAGAGCGAGGGGAAGACCAGGACGTCGTGCCGCTCCATCTCGTCGAGGACGGCGGCATGGGGCAGGCTCGGAATCCAGCGGCGGCCCGGCTTCGACAACGCCGCGTCGAGCGCGGGGCAGGGCCGGTCCGTGATCTTCCGCCCGACGAGCGTCGCCACACAGTCCCCTCCCATCCGATCCAGAGCGGAAAAAAGATAGGAAATCCCCTTCCGCTGACTGAGGGAACCGACGTAGAGCACCCGCAACGGCTCCCCCGGCGCCGACCACGAGCGGGAGAGGCTCCCCTCCCCCGCATCGCTTCCGTAAGGGATCACCGCCACCCTCTCCGGGGCCACCTCCCCGCGCAGCGTCAAGGCCGTGTAGGAGCTGGCGACGAAGACCCGGTCGGCCAAGCGCAGTTCCTCCTCCTTCCGCGCCAGCTTCTCCGGCCCGTCGTCGAGGGCCGTCAGCGTCGCCGCCCATTCCGGCTCCCGCTCCGCCTCTTCCGCCGAAAGCCGGTGCAGCGTCTTCCAATAGGCGATCGGCAGATCGTAGAACGTCCGCAGCCCCCGGCGCCGCGCCTCGCGAAAGGAGGCCTGGGCCCCGTCCTCATAGGCATAAACCCCCCGGACTCCCGGACGGGTCAGAGACGCCGCCATCCCCCGGTCGAGCGCCGCATAGACCGCATCGACATCGCACCAAGCAGGCGTTCCCCGGCCCAGCCTCCCGCAGAGGAGCCGCACCGCCTCGCGCCACGGCGCGGTGCGCAGTTGACCGCGCGGCACCTCCGGCCACGCCCGCCGCTCCAATTCCCGGCACAGGGCGGAGGGCAGGAGCCGGGAGAGAAAACCATCCCGCCACGCGAGCGTCGTGTGGAACTCGGAGAGCAACCCCGCCTCGGCCAGAGCCCGGGCCGCGTGACGGCTGTTCGCATTCCCCGTCGGATGCCCCATCACAATCATCGCCGCCCCTCCGGCAACGACCGCTCGAACAGCGCCAGGTAGGCCGCGCCGATCCGCTCCCGGGTGAACCGGGCGGCGTGGGTCCTCCATGCCGCCTCGTCCGGCTCCAACGCGAGCGCCTTCTCCAACGCCCCGGCCAGCCCCTCGGCATCGCCGTTCTCGAACAGGAAACCGCACGGCCCCACCGCCTCCGGCAGGCCGCCCCCGCGCGAGGCGACCGCCACGCACCCGCAGGCGATCCCCTCCAGCGCCACGATCCCGAACGGCTCCGCCCACCGCGACGGCACCGCCAGGACGCGGTGCCGCCGCAATAGGACGGCCAGATTCTCCGGCGGCTGCGCCCCGGCGAACGTCACCTGCGCCGCGACGCCTTCCTCCGCCGCCAGCGCCCGGAGCGCCGCCTCCTCCGGCCCCGACCCGGCCAGCGTCAGCCCGACCGTGCGGCCCCGACGACGCAGCAGGCCGAGGGCGCGCAACAGCAAATCAAAGCCCTTGTCCGAGACCAGCCTCCCCACGGCGACCACCTCCCCGTCCCTCCGCGTCGCGGCGTCGGGGGAAAAAATCCGGTCGTCGTAGGGATTCGGAATGAGCTCCGACGGAACCGGCAGCGCCGCCGTAATCGGCCCGCTGATCGAGACCGAGACCGACCGGGAAAGGGCATGCCGCTTCAGCACCGCCGCAATCCCCTGTTCCGGCAGCCATGTCTGACAGGTGATGATCCAGGGCTTTTTCGGGAAAAGAGGCAAAAGCTGGGGCCACCCCGTCCGCAGGCTGATATGATTGTGCCAGACCACGTCGGCCCGCCCGATCTGCCGCAGCAACTCCCCCGCCGAGGGACGGCGGACCACCGCGTAGGGGAACACCTCCTCAGCCGACTCTGCGGCGGGAGTCTGCGTGACCACCGTCACCTCGTGGCCGCACCGGACGAATTCCTCGGCCAGGAGCCGCGTCGCCGTCTCCAGGCCGCCCCGGTTCGGGGCGAAGGAATGGGAGGAGGCCAGAATCCTCATCGCCCGGCCCCCCGCACCAACCCGGCGATCCGGGCCGCGATCCGTTCCGGCGCCCCCTCCGTCCGCCACCATTGCCGCCCCGCCTCGCCGACCTCGGCCAACCGGTCCCGGGAAGGCAGAGCCGACCCCCGGAATTCGTCCGGCACGAAAAAGTGGACGCCCACGCGCAGCGGCGCCGCCTCCCGCCCGTCGGCGGCCAGGACCGGGCAGCCCGCCGCCAACGCGCTCAGCACCGTCGTCGATTTGCCGATCAGGCAGGAACTATAGCCGGTCAGGTACAGATCGGCCCCGGCCAGGACCTCCCGGATGGCTTCTTCTGACAAATCGAAGCGCCGCTCGATCCGCTCCGGCCCGATCCCGCACCGGGCCAGCTCCCCGACCTCTGCACCGTCTTCGGCGGCGCGCCCCGCCAGGACCACCGTCCCGACGCCGCCCGCCCCGTTCCACCGCGCCAGGAGCCGCCGCTGGGCGCGCAGCGCCAGCAACCGGGTCGAGGGCAACCCATAGAACAGCAGCCTTAGCGCACCCGTGTCAGGCGCCTTCCGTTCCCCCGGCCTCAGCCCGAAGCCCGAGATCGGGCCGGAGACCTTCTCCTCCCCGGGCCGCTGCAGGCCGCGGAGGAGCCGGTCGTAATAGCCGACCGTCGTGTAGGCCGCCGCCGCGTGGCGGAGCAGGCGCCGGGCGATCTCCCGCTGGAGCGGGAACGTGTAGAAAACCTTTTTCCAGAACGGCCCCGTCGCCCACATCTCGTGGTAGGCGACCGCGAGCGGGAGGCCCGCCTCCCCCAACCCCTCCGCCGCCCGCACGAGCCAGAACGGGAGCCCCTCCCGGTCGTAACCGTAGCCGACGTAATGGAGCAGCACCCGATCCGCCTTTGTCTGCGCAACCGCCCGCCGCAGCGCCCCCGGCGTCCGCTCCTCCAGCCTCACCGTCCCCTCCGGCGTCCCGGCGGCGGGATCGGGCCGCCACTGCGGATCGGCGACGACGAAGGCACTTTCGATTCCCTCCCCCTTCCGCCACTCCTCGGCCAGCTGCATCGCGTAGAGACCGATCCCCTCCCGCACCGGAGGAAGCTTCGGCACCACGTGACAAACCCTCAGAACGCCGCTCATTGCGCCTCCCCCATCGCCGCATGGATCTCGCGATAGTGGGCATAGACCTCCTCCGGACCGGGGAGGGGCCGCCCCTGGCCCTCCTCCCGCCCCATCACGTGGCTCCACCCTGGATAGCCCCACTGCGCCATGTGTTCCTGCGCCGAGGGGTACATCTCCCCCAGGAGGACCAGCGCCGGTTTCCGGAACGCCGCGGCGGCATGCATCGCCATGCTCGAATTGCAGAAGACGAAGTCACCCCCCGCGATCAGGGCAAGGCTCTCCCGCAGGGAAAGTTTCCCGGCCAGGCTGAGCCCCCCCGCCGCCCCCGCGATCTCCTCCCCGACGGCGACGTCCCCCGGCCCGCCGAGGACCGCGATCCGCGCCCCGTTCCCGGACGCCCCCAGCTTCCGCGCCAGCGCGACGTAGGAGGCGGTCGGCCACGCCTTCGCCGGGAATCCCGCCCCCGGGGCCAGGACGAGGCGGAGGCGGGAATCGGATCGGCCGGGAACTTCCCGCCACAGCGCTTCCGCCGCCTCGCACTCCGCCTTCGACAGGAAAAGCTGGGGCCGGTTCTCGGGAAAGGCGGAACGGGAAAGGCCGAGGACCCCCGCCAATTCCAGCGCGGCGGCCCCGACGTGCTTCCCCCCGTCGTACCGGATCGCGAGCCCCGGGCCGTATCCCCCGTCGCCGCCCGCATACCCCTCCACGCCGACGCGCCGCGGGATGCCCGCCCGGATCAGGAACAGCGCCCCGTAGAACGTCCCGGTGACGTCGATGCCGACGTCGTAGCGCTCCGCCCGGACGCGGCGCAGGTCGGGGGAAGAGAGGAGGTAGCGCAGCTTCCCCGCCACGCCCGGCTCCGGCACCGCCTTGTTGTGCCACGGCGTCCGCAGCGGCTCGACGCGGGAGAGGTGCGGGTTCCCCTCCAGCAGCGGCGCCGCCCACGGCCCGACCCCGGCGACGATCTCCGCCCCGGGATGGAGCCGCCGCAGGGCCTCGAAGAGCGGCGTCACCGCCAGCAGGTCGCCGAGGTCGTTGCAGCGATGGACGAACATTTTCCGGGGCGCAGAAGACACAGAAGGCGCAGCAGAGGCGGCCAGGCGCGAGGCCGCCGCCAGGATCGCCCGCTTCACGCCCCCCGCCCCGATCATGAGGATTTCCCCCAGCCGATTCGAAAGGCCCGGACCGCCCGTCCGATCCGCAGGTCGAGCCGCCGGACCGCAGCCCACCACCGCCACCCCTCGCCGAACGGGCCGCAGCCCGGCGCCGCGCGCCAGTAGGCCGCCGCCGCCGCGCCGACCTCCCGCCCCAGCAGCGAGGGCCAGAGGAAAGGCCGCCGCCACGGCTTCCGGGGGCCGAGGGTGTGCGGGAGCCAGAGCGGTCCCGGGCAGAATCCCATCGCGGAGGCGGGGGCGAACTCGACCGGCTCCTCCGTCAGCATCAGCGCCACGTTGAGGCAATCCTGGTCGGCGATGTGGAAGGGACTCGGCGCCACGCTGCTCCAGTTCCGCAGCCCGCCGACCGCCGGGGCCGCCCCGTCGATCAGATCGCGCCACAGCGAGAGGAAGCCGAGCCGCTCCCGCCGCAGGCCCAGGAACCCGCCGTTGGCGTAGAGGCCCTCCTTCATCTCCCCCATCGGGCCGGGGAAGACATAGCCGCCGGGCGACTCCGCCTTCCCCTCCTCCCCGGACCGGAAAAAGCGCCGCCACCCCTCGCGCCGGGGGGCATCGAAGGGCATCTTCCCGTTCACGTCCTCGCAGACCGCGATCCCCCGGTCGATCCAGGCGTCGAAGTCGGCCCACGGCCGCGCCACCACCGCGTCGGCATCGATGTAGACCAGCCGCTCGAAGGGCTCCACCTCCTCCGCCGCGACGCGGAGCAGGAACTCGGGCTTGTAATGGGTCAGATGATAATCGGTCTCGATCTCGATCAGGGAGAAGGTGAAGCCCCCGGCATCCCGCCCGTCCGCACGCCGCGCCCACTCCGGCACCCGCCCCTGGCACCCGACCCGGAAGCCGCCGCGGAAACCGGCCGCGGCCAGCGAGTTCGCCAGCGCCGCCACGCCGTCCCAGTAATCGCCCCCGCACAGCGTCGCGACGAGCGTCCGGTCCCGCCCCGTCGGTTCCGTTTCTAGATTCATAGCCAAGTCGGACTCCGGCCTCATCGTCCCGGCCCCCGGCGCGTCACCGCGTTCCAAATCATCTTCGCCCCCTCGCGCCAGCCCGCGCGGGGACCTTCCTCCCGGACCAGCGCGTCGCGCAGCGTCCAGAAGGCGACCCGCCGCTGCACCGCCTCCGCCCGCCGCCCGATCTCCCCCGCCGTCCCGCCCGACCGCGCGACCTCCTCCCAAAACCGGAGCCGCCCCGCCGTGAGATGGATCTGCTCCGGCCTTCCGGCTGCGGCCCCCTTCCAGATCGAGACCAGCGCGCCGCCGCCCCGCGCCGTCCGCGCGCCGCGTCCCAGCGCCTTCCAGACCAGCTGGGCATCCTCCGCCCCCTCGCAGCGGCCGTCGTAGCCGCCGATCTGCTCGAAGAAATCGCGGCGCCACAGCAGCGAGGCGGGCCGCCAGTCGACCGGCTCCGCCAGGCCCAGGGCGCGGAACAACTCGCCGAAGACCGCCGTGTCGACCCGCTCCTCCGTCCACGCCTCCCCGCCGCTCCCGGGGACGAAGCGGTCGTCGTGCGTCGCGAAAGGGAAAAAGACGAGGTCGTCCCCCCCCTCAAGGAACGGCGCGACCTCGGGAAGCGGCAGCGGCGTGTCGTCCCCGTCGATGTGGGCGATCCAGGGCGTCGCGGCCAGGGCCGCCCCCCGGTTCCGCGCGGCGGAACGGCCCCGGTTCACGCCGTCCTCCACGAAGCGCGCGCCCCGCCCCACCGCCGTCCCCCGCAACGAGGGCGGCAGGAGGTCGTCCGGGGAAGCCGCGTCGTTGACGAAGATCCACGCGACGCGCGGATCGGCCAGGCGCGAATCGTCAGCCCACCGCGCGACGAACTCCCATTGCCGGTAGACCGTGACGATCCGGGTAAGCAAGGGCGCGGGAGCGGGCGGGTGCATTCCCGTCCATCATGAACGAAGCCGCCCCCTCCGTGCAACACCGGGAGTCCGTTGCCTGAAACTGGCTAGAGCGTGTCATGCACTTTGGGGAGGCCGCGTTGCTTCTAAAACGGTCTCCATCAAGGCGCGAGCGACGCGGTGTGGCCGATGCGCCACTCAAGGAGCGAGTAACGCCGAGGGAGACCGTTTTAGAAGCAACCCTCCGGGCCGGGGTTCTACGCCCCTTCCCCTTCGTTCTGCGCTGCCTTACGTGCCATTCAGGCACGCTGCGGCATCGCACGCCTCGGGGAGAGGGGCGTAGCCCCTCCGGCGCGGCCTCCCCAAAGTGCATGACACGCTCTAACCCAGCCGTTCCCATCGGGAGGGAAGCCGGATCCCGTCCTGCCGCGAGGCCTGGGTCCAGTAATCGGTCTCGGAAGAAGAAATCACCTCGAAGCGCATCGCCTCGGGCAGCAGATCCAGGTAGACTTCGAGTCCCGAAACGGCGTTCACCTTGAGAAGATAGACCCCGGGAGGAAGGCCGGGATTGGGGATTTCCAAGCGGACCGAGCCCTTCTCCCCGGCCGCGCACCGCAACTTCACCCCCGCATCGATACTGCGGCAGGTGATGATCTTCGTGCCGTAGTTGTCGGCAACGTGGAGAGTGAGGGTGATGTCTTCCTGCGCCCGAATACTGTGATAATCGAGCTCGACCTTGATCGTGTCGCCGAAGTAAAGGCCGTCCGCCCCGTGCCCCATGCGGAGACCGGTGAAACGCCAGTGGAGACCCGTATCGGGCCCCATGTAATCCCGTCTCTCAAGGGCGTCGAGGTCGGCCTCCCACGCCGTGACATTCCGGGCCTCCTGGAGGTAGAAGTCGGCTGCCGCCTCGGGCTCGCCGTCGAATATGATTTTCCCTTCGGTGAGCACCAGACACCGATCGGTCAGTTCCTTCACGGCGGCAAGGTTGTGGCTTACGAAGAGGACCGTCCGGCCCTGCTTCCCCACCTCCTGCATCTTTCCCAGGCACTTGCTCTGAAAGGCGGCGTCGCCGACGGCCAGGACCTCGTCGACAACCAGGATCTCCGGCTCCAGGTGGGCGGCCACCGCGAAGGCCAGCCGGACGTACATCCCGGAGGAATACCGCTTCACCGGGGTGTCGATGAACCGCTCCACCCCGGAGAAGGCGACGATCTCGTCGAACTTCGCCTTCACCTCCCCGATCGACATCCCCAACAGGGCGCCGTTCATGAAGACATTTTCCCGGCCCGTCAGGTCGGGATGGAACCCCGTGCCGACCTCAAGCAGGGAGGCGCACCGCCCCCGCAGCGTGATCGTCCCCCGCGTCGGGCGGGTGATCCGGGAGAGGATCTTCAGCAGCGTGCTCTTGCCTGCCCCGTTCGGCCCGATCAGGCCCAAGGCCTGCCCCGGAGGAACCTGGAAGGAGACATCGCGCAGGGCATGGAAAACCCTTCCCTCCTGACGCTCTCCGGAGCGCACCGGCGCCTCCGCCTTCTTTCGCACAAAGAATCCCTCGCAAAACCGGGAGAAACTCTCCCGGAGCGTGGTGACGCCGATTTCCCCCAGGTTGTAGCTCTTGCCGAGCCCCTGGACATCGATGACGGGAAGAGAGGACATAACCTTAGACCGTATCGACAAAGTTCTTTTCCACCCGATTGAAGGCGAGGACCCCCACGACGAGGACCCCCACCGTCATCGCTCCCCCGAGCCAGCCAATCCACGCCACCGGCATCGGCAGGCCGAACCAGATCGCCTTGAACGACTCGATGGGCCAGACCAGGGGATTGAGGGCCACCAGCAGCCTCCGGGCCGCCGGCACCGACGAAAACGGATAGATGATCGGCGTGCAGAACAGCAGGAACTGCATCCCGAACGAGACCAGATGCTTCACGTCGCGATATTTCGCGCAGAGGGCGGACAGGAACAACCCGCTCCCCATCGCCAAGGCCGAGGTGTAGAAAACCAGCAGCGGAATCAGGAGAAGCCCCTGCAGACTCAACCCGGCCCGGTAGCCATGCCACCAGTAGAACGCATAGAGGGCGGCAAACACCATGAAGTTCATGACGAGTTGGAAGAGCTGCGAGAACATGCTCGAAATCGGCATGATGAGACGCGGGAAGTAGACCTTGCTGAAGATGTGGCAATGCTCGAAGAGAACGTTCGACGAGGATATGAAGGCTGCCGAGAAATAGTTCCAAAGCACCAGCCCGCCCATGTAAAAGAGCGGCTTGGGCACCTGGTCCGTGGGCAATCCGCCGAAAACGCCGAAAACGCCGGTGAAGACGAGACTCGTCGCCAGGGGCTGGAAGAGGAACCAGATCGGGCCGAGGATCGACTGTTTGTAGCGCGCCAGGAACTCCCGCCGGACCATGACCCACACCAGGTCGCGATAGGTCCAGATCTCCATCCAGGGGATATCGAACCATCCGGAGGTCGGTCCGATAACCTCTTCCCGGACCGAAGCCGGGAGAATAGGGGAATCCATGCTCATGGGACAAAAGGAGGTTCCCCGAAGAGAACGCGGTGGAGCCGCAGCAAGTCGGGTTGGGACAGCGCCTGACAGTACTCGGGATTCCCCCGATACGCCTTCCACCGCTCCAGGACATTCAACTTCCTGGGATCGGACTGGGAGAGCCCCTCGAAGGAACTCCCCATCCCGTTGACCGACATCTCCCCCAGGCCCGAATCGTCGTGTTCGAGGCCGAGGCGGTCGGCCAATTCGGCCCGGTAGGCGGCGTCCGCAAACCAGCGGTCGTAGAAGAGGGGCACGACCGTGCCCAAGCCCGCCAGATACTGCGTTTCCCCCAGCGCCTCCCTGGCGTAGGCCGTCCAGGCGGCCCCCGCCTCAACGAGGCGGAGGTGATTCGGGTGGACCGGCTCCTTCAACCCTTTCAGGACACTGGCCAGCATATTGAAGGGATTCCGCACGATCACGACGATGCGGAGGGCGTCCCGCAGGAAGGGAACGGCCTGCCCCGGACCCGAGGCCAATAGATCGCGCCACTGCCGGGCGGCCTGCTCCGGGGTGTAGTTCTCCAGCCCCACCACGTTCCAGTCGCAGGAAAAACCGGCCGTGTCCTTGATGGCGAAGGGAATGTGCTGCTCCGCCCGCGCGGCGTAGGGATCGACGCCCCGGACGCTCCTCTTCCCCCACCAGCCCAGTTGCTTCAGGAGGGCGTTCCAGCAGACTTCCTGGATCATCTCCCGATGCCCTGCATCGACGAGGGCGTAGGGACGCCCTTCGGGATTAAAATAGTGGTGTGTGGAGCGGGCCTCATAGAAGGGCCGTTTTCCCGAGGTCACCTCGTCGAGCAGGTGATCGTTCAGGATCCGCACCTTCCCCCGCATCTGCGGGATCATCCAATTGAAGACGGCGTGATTGCCGGAACGCCGCAGGCCGAGCACCAGGAATAATGAAGCCTTCATTCAATAAGAGCGCCTAAGCATCCGGACGCTCCCTCAAACGGGCCTCGCCGCAGACGTTCTTGCGGTTTTTTTCGCGCTTTTCAGAGAAGCTTCCAGAATTGCCTATTGGAAGGGAAGAACGTAGAAAGGTCAAGATTTCAGAACAACCCCGGCAGCCCAGGGAAAGATTCCTTGCGCCGGCCCCGCCACCCCGGACAGCAGCAAGACCACCAGCACATGACCGCCCACGAGACCGCGCCCCCTTCCCAGCCGGCCGAAACGCGCAGAAGGAGCGACTACCTCGACGCGCTTCGCGGCTTCGCGGCCCTCCTCGTGGTCTTCTCCCACACCAGCAACGAGGGGATTTCGATCCTCCCTTTCTTCAACACCTATGGATCGGGGCTGCTGGGAGTCTGGCTCTTTTTCGTGCTGAGCGCCTTTCTCCTGACGGAGCGCCTCGTTGCGGAGTTCTCGACCGGAGGCGCGGGCGCCGTCCGTCCGGCGTTGATCCGGTATGGCATTCACCGCGTCCTGCGCATCTTTCCCCTCTATTCCCTCGTCGTCCTGGGCCACGCCATCGCGGCCCGCGCCGGATGGGGGATCGATCTGGGATGCGTCGATTTCCGCACCTGGGGGGAAACACCCTGGAAGTATTTTTGGAAGCACCTCCTCCTCCTGGAAGGGCGCGGTGAGGTTTTCTGGACCATCCCC
>CAISZB010000092.1 GCA_903889845.1 uncultured Verrucomicrobium sp.
GACCGGAATCCAGAACTATGTACAGCGCTTCCGGATGAGCATGGCTTCCTCCTCCATGTTGACGAGGGAGATCTGGGTGGCGCGGAAGAGGCGCCAGCTGCCCAGCATGAGGCCGCCGACGCCGACGCAGCCCAGGACGAGGCCCAGGATGACGAAGAGGCGGTAGCCGATGCCGGAGTAGAAGGAGGCGAGGCTGGCCCCGAGGAGGGTGACGAGGGTCGCCCCCGCGAAGGCGGCCAGGGCGGTGTAGATGGCGTGGAGGGCGAGGAGGAGGAGCCGCCCCTGCAGCTCGACGCGGGCGACGTGGGCCAGGCGCCGCACCCGCTCCGCCGCCGGTTCGTCGGACGGGTCGGGCTGCTTGTAGAGCTCGTGCATCCGGTTCCGCGTCTGGAGGAGGCGGTTGGTGGTGCTCAGCGCCAGCAGGCTGCAGGTGTTCGTGAGGAGGGCGGGGGCGGCGATGAAGCTGAGGGCGGAGAAGGGGGTCTGTGCCAGGGCGGGGTCCATCATGGGAATGAAGGCATCTTACCCTATCGCGTGGATTTTGACAAAGTTTGCCCCGCGGGGCGTCCCGGCCGGGATGCCGCCGATGATGAGGACGCGGTCGCCGGACGCCACCAGGCCCCGGTCGCGGAGGACGGCCTCGGCCTGCCCGACGAGGTGCTCGAAGGAGGCGTCCGGGGAGGCGTCGGCGGGGGCCAGGACGGGCTCGATGCCCCAGAAGAGGTTGAGGGCGCGGTAGACGCGCTCGTCGGCGGTGAGGGCGACGACGGGGGTCTTCGACCGCTCGGCGGCGACGGCGCGGGCGGTGTGGCCGGAGGCGGTGAGGACGACGATGCAGCGCGGGCGCAGGGTCTGGGCGATGACGTTGGCGGCCTCGCTGAGGGCCTCGGCCTCGGTCCGGCGCCGGGCGGGGAAGGTCTTGAAGTCGATCCCGGCCTCCACCTCTCCCGCGATGCGGCGCATCATTTCCACGGCGCGGACGGGGAAGGCCCCGGCGGCGGTCTCGCCGGAGAGCATGACGGCGTCGGTGCCGTCGATGATGGCGTTGGCCACGTCGCTGGCCTCGGCGCGGGTGGGGCGCGGGTCGTGGATCATGCTTTCCAGCATCTGCGTGGCGGTGATGACGGGGAGGCCGCGCCGGTTGCAGCTCTCGATGATCCGCTTCTGGAGCATCGGCACCTTTTCGGGGCTGATCTCGACGCCCAGGTCGCCGCGGGCGACCATGACGCCGTCGGCCAGGTCGAGGATCGCTTCGAGGTTCTCCACCGCCTGCGGCTTCTCGATCTTCGCGATGACGGAGGGGACGGCCCGTCCGATCCCGGCGCCGACGCTGGCGGCCAGGAGGTCCTTCAATTCGCGGAGGTCGTTGGCGGTCCGGACGAAGCTCAGGGAGACCCAGTCGACGCCCTGCTCCAGGCCGAAGGCGAGGTCGGCCTTGTCCTTCTCCGTGAGGGAGGGGAGGCGGAGGTTGAGGCTGGGGAAGTTGACCCCCTTGCGGTTCTTCAGCTCGCCCCCCTCGACGACGCGGCAGCGGAGGGCGCGTCCGGCGATTTCCACCAACTGCAGCTCGAAGAGGCCGTCGGCGAGGAGGATCTGCATCCCCGGCCGCGCCTCCTCGGCGGCGTGGGGATAATCGAGGGGGATCGTCTCCGGCTGGCCCGTGAATTCGTCCTCCGGGATGAGGGCGACGATGGTGCCGGGAACGAGGGTGATCTGCCCGCCGGGCAGGGAGCCGACGCGGACCTTCGGCCCCTGGAGGTCCTGGAGGAGGGCGAC
>CAISZB010000093.1 GCA_903889845.1 uncultured Verrucomicrobium sp.
CGCTTGGGCTCGCTCTCCACCAACACCCGCCGACGCACTCGCGTCCACAAGTCCATCTCCATGTACATCCTTTCTTTTTATAGGATGTCTCACTTTTCGACCGCCCCGCTCACTGTCTCATTTTTCGACCGCCTTTTATATGAAAAAACGCTTTGACTTTCATCTAAATCGGACGACCCTTAGAAAGTGGATTTCGAGTGGTACCCCGCGAAAAGTGCCGCGAACAAGATCAAGCACGGCATTTCGTTCGAGGAGGTCGAGGAAGGCATCAGCGAGAACTTCATTGAAGCCATCGCCTCGCGGACCTATCCGGGACAGCTCTTGATTCTGTTTCGCAGCGCAACCGGCGTTTTCTACGTCGCCGCGACGGAAAGGCGTCAAGGACGGCTCAGGATCATCACCGCCCATCGAGACCGCAAACTGGAGAGGAAATATGGTTAAGCCCAAGCATCTACCGCTCGACGATCCCCACCGCGATTTCTCCGCCGAAATCGAGCGCGGCGAATGGGTTCCTGCGTCCCAAGCAGACAAGGCGGCCATCATTGCCGCCGCCCGGCGCAACATCGCCAGACGTGCCGTCCACGGCGGTGTCCGCCCCGGTGCAGGCCGCAAAGCCCTCGGCAAAGTCCGCCTCCAGACCCAAGTCCACGCCGAGACCCTGGAAAAAATCCGCCGTGCCGCCCACGGCACTCGGGGCATTGGCCGCGTAATCGACAAGCTGGCGGCGGCGTTGTAGTAGCCCTATTAAGAAGGTCGAGGGAAAGACTCAAAGGCATGACTCTGCCTCAGCTATCTTCTCCTTTCGGAGAAAAGCTTCGCATTGAGCCGTGAAGTCTTCACCGAAAACCCCACGATTGTCACAACTGGCTGATGAGCCCACGGATGCCCAGCATCCGCTGTTCCGTTGTGCCGGACGAACTCTTTGTCCTTAGCGACGACGACGGAGGAGGACATCCTCCGCGCCGCGAGACAACATGAGCTCACAGCACCTCGATCCGAACTTCGCGGACTCGCGCCCATCGTTCGGAAGGAGCCAGGAGGGTTTGCAGACATAGCCCGCGACGCCCGGAGACGAGCTGACTGCCTTCACTTCTACCGATCCCCCACCGACCCGCTGCCATAAAGAGCAGACAAGTTCGCTGGTTTTGGGAAGAAGAGCCCCTCCTGGGAGGCCCGTGATTAAGAGGTGAAAATGGGGTCTTTCCGTCTTCCTGCCCCGCTCGCGGCGCAAAATCCAAATCATCCGATGGAAGCGTATGCGATGTGAGGAGGCAATTGCCCGCAGAACGACGAAGACCAGGCTGAGTTGCTTCCCCTCAGGGGGAACCCGCTCAAAGGTGAGCGTGATAAAAATTTGCCAAGTAAAACGAGAAGCGAGAAATTCCTCCGCAGTGCGAGACAGATAGGCGTCCGAAGAGGTGCGGAGAATAGACCGATGGTGCCTCATGCTCTTGCCTCCCGAGGCTCCCCCACGGCCCGATGCCGAGAGCGCGTAAGGAAGGCGTCTAGGTCGTCTCGGCGGAAGTAGAGCTTCCCCTTTCCGCCGCCGGGTCGTATCGCCGCAATCAACCCCCGATAAAAATACCGACGGAGAGCCCAATCCGAGACACCCAACTCAGCGGCTGCTTCCCGGAGAGGCAGCAAAATTTTGCGCGGCTGCGTTTGCATCCCCGTCTTTTGGATGAAAACCGCCGTTTCCTCCTCCTCAAGAGCTGCTCTCTCTTTTGATTCTCAGAACGTCAACTCATTGACTGCGAACAACTATCGGCCATTCAAAATTAATTTCATTGAGAAGGCGATAGAAGTTCGCCAGCGGTGGCCCTCCATCGGGCCAATCGAAATAAGCTTCCAGCCACAGGTCAGAGAGCGGTGCATTTCGGCCCGCCGATTTTCTCTTTTCCGCAAGCCCTTTCACATTCCTGAACGCCGCCGCTTGGTGCATCAAATGGCAGCACGCAATGGAATCGCCCATCAAATCGGCAATGAATTGCATCTGAGCAAAAGCCCAGGCATCCGCAATGTCGGCATCGCCGATTTTCTCTGTTGCAAGCTCTCCTCGCATCCATCGGTTAAGATAATCGAAAAGCTCCTCCTTAGTGGAAATCCCCAGTAATGCCTGGGGATTACCTTCCGGCATATGCCGAAGATACGACAGCACGGCCAACTGCCATTTTCCACGAACTTGTCCCTCTTCTTTGTTGGACTCCTCGATGGCTCGCATAGTTCGCGCCAGGGTCTCAAAGAAAGGCACGTTAAAATCGAGGATGGCTTCCCTAATGGCTTTGGCATCCCACGAATGATGCCATTCCGACATGAAAGTTTCCCTGCTTGGCGTCCCGAGATTGGCAAGCGCAGCACCAGGGACAGGCTCGCTGAGCGGTAGCGAGGCGGCATAGCGCGAAGCCACTGCAAAGGAAACGGCGCATTGTCGGGCAGGATGATCTTTCTGCGATAGGGTGGGGTAGAGGATTGTTTCGACCTTCTGCCCCATCCTTTTCACGAGTCCTTCGGGCCATTGCAATTTCGCCCCTTCAGCCAAAGGAGGGGGCGGAGGCCATGCTGGAGACACTTTCTTTTTCCTGGCCTCTCTTTTTCTTTTGCTTTTGCTCATGGCACAAGTTCCCAAAATGCTTTTGCCGCTTGAGGCGGAATCGCCCTGCGGTAGTGGGAACGGATGACTTCGACGCTGTTCCCCATCTGTTCGGCGAGGCGAGGGCGATTCGCATGGACAGCCAGCCAATAGGAGGCGTAGCTATGGCGCAACACGTCCTCGGGCCATATTCGGCCCTTCTTGTTCTCGCCACGCAGGGAATATCCGGCGGCGATGCGGAGGGCGTCCCACTTCCTCCGCCAATTCGTTTCAGGGACGATCCGCCCAAGTGCTTCCTGATGGGGACGGAGCCATGATCGGAGATTCTCCTCAATGGGGACGAAGCGGCTTTCGGCGTTCTTGCTCGTATCGGCCAACACTTCAATTTGGGATTCCTCGAAGTGAATTTGCTTCCAATCCAATCGCTCGACTTCGGAGGGACGCAATCCGGCGAAGAGGGAGAGCGCGACGTAGGGTACCAGTTCGGCGGCGTTTTCGGCCTCCTTGGCAAGCTTCAGGAGAGTCCGACAATCTTCCACAGAGAGGATCGAGACGTCACTCCGCTTTGCTTTAATGGGAAATAAGAGGTGCAATCGCTCGATGGGATTATCCCGCCTCCATTCCTTGACGAGGGCGAAGCGGAAGAACTCCGAAAGTTTCGCCCGCTTCGTAATAAGAGTGCGGGCTTGGGCAGGACGCTCTTCTTCGTAGCTGTGGAGGGAGTCCGGGGTGACAGCCAGGACATTCATGTGTCCGAAGGCCGACCGAAACTCCCGCACCAGAGGTCGAAGATTCTTGATAGTGCGTGGTTGGAGTTTCCCGGCCCGATAGGATTTCTCCTTTGCTTCCAGCCATTGATCGAGCGCCACACCCATCGAAACCGATGACTCCCGTTCCCGATCCTCTTCCCATACCCGCTTCGCTGTCTCCACGGCTTCGCGGAGGGTTTTCCCATAGGCGGCCACCTCCTCGTGAAGCTCTGCCAAAAGAACCCGGTCTTTAAGGGGGGCAAGAAGCCCCTGCTTGCCGTGTTCCTCCCGGTCCTTGGCAAGCTGCCCTGCCCGAGTCTTCGCCTTCACGAGGGAGGCGAATGTCTCCCTTCGCGCATGGGGGCGGGGATCGACCTGATAAAAAACGTTCCCTTTGACAAAGATTTCCCGAATCCGAGGCCATTCCTCACGGTGGACCGAGGCATTCCCCTTGCCTGGGCTGCGAAGTGACTTGCCAATACTTGCCAAATTCACACCGAGACCTTCCCACTTTTGGCAAGGTTTGGCAAGGAGAGTCGCAGCTGGTCAAAACCTAGCTCTCCCATTTATTTTAGGCCTATCCAGAGTATTTCCGAATGGTGGTCCCGAGCGGAGTCGAACCGCTGACCTACCCTTTAGGAAAGGGCCGCTCTATCCATCTGAGCTACGGGACCGTCGGAAGGGGGGGCCGAGCCTCGCACTCTATCGCCGCACTCCCGCGGGTTGCGATTTCTTTTTTTTCAGTCCATCCTGCGGGGACCCCGATGGATTCTTCCCGTTCCCTGCTCCTGCGTGCGCTGATCGTCTGCGCGGTCTTCGCCGCCGCCGTCTATCTCTGCCGCATCACCATTCCCCCGGATGAGACCACCCGCGCCGGCGTACGCCTCGCCCTGCCGGACCAGGTCGGCCTCTGGACCGGGGAGGAGGAACCCGCCTCGCAGGCCGAAAAGACAATGCTCCCCCCCGATACCGGCATCGCCCGGAAACGGTACCAGGACCCTTCCAGGGAAAGCATCTTGGCCAGCATCGTCCTCGCCGGGGCCGAGAAGCGGAGCCTCCACCGGCCCGAGTACTGCCTCCCCGGCCAGGGATGGACCATCCGATCCTCCGACGTCGTCGATATTCCCCTGGACGGGCGCCCCGCACTCCAGGCCACGCGCCTCCTCCTCACCCGCCCCGTCCACCTCACCGACGGGCGCGAGGTCTCCCTGCGGGCCTGCATGCTCTATTGGTACGTCGGCGACGCGGTGACGACGCCGAAGCATTGGGTGCGGATCTGGCTGACCAGTTGGGACCGCGTCGTCCACCACCGGAACCACCGCTGGGCCTACGTCTACGTCCTCGCCCCGATCACCGAAGGGCTGATGCCGAACGGGAAGAACGGGGAAGAGACGCTCGACATGCTCCGCGGCTTCATCGCCGGGGCGTTGCCGACGTTCCAGGACGTGCCGTAACGACGGCCGTTACTTCGTTACTTCTTCGCACCGTCGCGGCGCAGGAGTTCCTTGCGGGCTTCCTCCAGGACCAGGCGCTCGTCCCGCGTGAGGCTTTGCATCCCGGTCTTGGAAATTTTCTCGAGGATCGGGTCGATCGACTGGTGGCGCCGGTTCTCTTCCGCCTTCTTCTGCGTCAGAACGGCGGCGGCCTTGGCCCGCTCGCGCTCCGCCTTGGCCCGCTCCTGCTTCTCGCGCAGAGCATTGAGCCATTCCCCCAGGAAGGGAAACCGAATGGCGAGGTAGGTGACGGCGAGGGCCGACCACAACACCAGGATATCGATCCAGGCATGGCCCGCGACGTCGATCAGCGTCGAGACCGCCGCGAAGCCGAGCGCCATCCACTTCGCCGGAACGCCGAAGAGAAGCATCGGGGCCTCCGGAAAGATCAGGGCGAAGGCGACGAAGAGGGCGAAGTCGATATTCATCGCCCCGTTGTAATCGAGCGGATGCCCCGTCATGAGGGCGACACCGCACAAAAGCAGCGCCGGGGCGACCGTCAGGCCGAGGTAAAGCAGGAGGAAGGAACGCCGCCCGATCGCCCGCTCCACCGTCCGCCCGAAGAAAAAGAGCATCAGGATGACGAAGATGAAGAACGGCGAGAGGGCGTTGACGAAGGGATAGGTCAACAGCTGCCAGACCCAGCCGTGCCGCATCACATCGGACGTCGAAAGGGAGAAAAGCCGGACCGCGAGCCCGCCCACATTGAAGGCGCTGGCCAGCGCCAACGCGACCCAGGCCCCGACATAGGCGGCGACCAACGTCTCCGTGACACGAAAGGGCCGCCCCCCCACGTGAAAGAGAGGGTCGTCGTCCGAAGTCTGCATCCAGGCGGCCATGTCCCCCTCAATTTGCGCCGAAAGGGCATCTGCGGCAAATCCAATTTTGGCCTCCATTTTACCCACGGGGGATCGAAGGAACTTGCCATGGCGGGGCAAAACCGGGGAAATTACCCGGATGCCCGTTTATCCGATTTGGGGAGCCCTGGCTCCCGAGCAAGCGCACGATATTTTCCTCACCGCGCAGGAGACCCAGAAGAAGCTCTACAAGACCGGCCTGGAAACCCTCTCCAAATACATGGGCCAGCGCCCGAACCGCGTCCTGGAGATGCCGAAGACGGAGCGCCACGCCGCCTGGGCGAAGCTCCTGGCCCACCCGCAGCTGGAGCCCCTCGGCTTCAATTTCCTCTGCCACTGGCTGATCGAGAAGCAGAGCCCCCTCCTCATCGCGTGGCTCGACGCCCTGGGCGTCCCGCACGACGGCAAGGGCGTCGTCGAGAACTTCCCCCCCGCCCCGTCGAAGGAGAAGCTGGCCGCCGCGCTGGAAGTGATCCTGGCGAAGTGGGACGCGAAGACCGTCTCGATCTACCTCCGCACCTTCAACGAGATCGACGGCGTCGCCTGGGCCGATCTGGATGCGCTGATCGCCGCCGATCCGCGGCTGGCGCTCTAGGAACGATACACCACCCTCGGCTCCGGCACCACCCGGTCCAGCACCTTCGCGCTCGACAGCACCCCCGGGACACCCGCGCCGGGATGGGTTCCCGCCCCGGCGAGGTAGAGGCCGTCGATATCCTCGGAGACGTTGTGGGGGCGGAACCAGGCGCTCTGCGTCAGCGTCGGCTCGAACTGGAAGGCGGCGCCGAGGTGGACCCGCTGTTCCCGTTCCAGGTCCTCCGGCGTCGAGATCCGGC
Organism: uncultured Verrucomicrobium sp.; assembly: GCA_903889845.1. Taxonomy (GTDB): domain Bacteria; phylum Verrucomicrobiota; class Verrucomicrobiia; order Methylacidiphilales; family GAS474; genus GAS474. Next base: position 6,526 of record CAISZB010000093.1, read on the forward strand.
GCGTCACGATGTGCCGCCGCAGCTCGGGACAGCACTGCTCCTCCACCGCCTTCAGGATCGCCTCGGCGTAGGGCTCGGCCTTCGCCCGCCAGTCGATGCGGCCCAGCCGGTTCGGCACCGGAGAGAGGACGTAAAAGGCCTCGCACCCGGCGGGGGCGAGGGCGGGATCGGTCCGCGTCGGCGCGTGGAGATAGAGGGAGAAGTCGTCGGCCAGCACCTTCCGCTCGAAGATATCGGCGAGGAGTTCCCGGTAGCGGTCGGTCAGGAGGAGGGTGTGGTGGGCCAGATCGGGATAGGTTCGATCCGTGCCGAAGTAGAGGACGAAGAGCCCCATCGAATAGCGCATCCGGTCGAGCCGCGCGTCGGTCCACCGCTTCCGCGCCCAGGCGGGGAGGAGCTTCCGGTAGGTCGTCGCCGTGTCGGCGTTGGAGACGACGACCCTCGCCCCCAGCCGCTCCCCGTGGACCTCGCCCTCGTCCCGCAGCCGGACCCCCTCGACGGCGGGCCGCTTCTTTCCTTCCGCCTTCGCGACCAGGATTTCCTCGACCGGCGCATTGAGCCGCAGCGTACCGCCCATTTCCTCGAAAAGCCGGACCAGCGCCCCGACCAGCGCCCCCGTCCCGCCCATCGCGAAGTGGACCCCCCACCGCTTCTCCAACGCATGGATCATCGCGTAGATCGAGGTGACGGCGAAGGGATTCCCGCCGACGAGGAGGGAGTGGAAGCTGAAGACCTTCCTTAATAGGGGATCTTTAATATGCCGTGCGACGAGGGCGTGAACGGTCTCGAAGGAGCGGAGCCGGACCAGATCGGGCGCGACGCGGGCCATGTCGCCGAGGGTGGAGAAGGGCTGGTCGGCTAGGTCGACGAAGGCACGCTGCAGGATCGCCTCGGCCTGCCGGGCGAAGGCCTTGTACCCCTCGACGTCCCCGGGGCTGATCCGGGCCACCTCGGCGACGATCTCCGCCTCGTCCCCGGTGTAGTCGAAGCGGCGTCCGTCGTGGAAGAGAATGCGATAGAAGGGGCGGCACGGGACAATCTTCACGTAGTCGGCCGTCTTCTTTCCCGCGAGGGCAAAGAGCTCGTCGATCAGGAAGGGGGCCGTCAGGATCGTCGGCCCAGCGTCAAAGATGAAGCCGTCCTGCCGCCAGACGGAGGCGCGACCTCCCGGCTGGTCGCGGGCTTCCAGAAGCGTGGTGCGGTAGCCGCGCGCCTGGAGCCGGATCGCAGCGGCGATCCCGCCGAATCCGGAACCGATGACGATCGCGGGTTTCATGGCCGAGGCTAAGCCCCCGCCGCCTTCCGCGCCTGCCGCAGGGCGGCGTTCATCAACGCCTGGGGGAAGTCGCCCAGGGGCAACATCTGGTCGGCGGCGCCCAACTCCATCGCGGCGCGGGGCATGCCGAAGACGACGCACGTCTCTTCGTTCTGCGCGTAGGTCGGCGCGCCGTTCTGCTTCAGCTTCAGCAACCCCTCGGCGCCGTCCTTCCCCATGCCGGTGAAGAGCCCGCCGACGGCGTAGGGGGCGGCCCCGGCCTCGACGGCGGAGAAGAACAAATTATCGACCGCCGGACGCTGGTGCCAGACCGGCTCCCCCTTCGTCAACTCGACCCGGTAGCGCTGGCCGATCCAGCGGAGGATCATGTGGTAATCGCCGGGGGCGACGAGGGCCAGCCCTGGCTCAACGATGTCCCCATCGACCGCCTCGCGCACTTCCAAGTCGCACAGGGAATTGAGCCGGTCGGCGAAGGCCTTGCTGAAGTAAGGCGGGATGTGCTGGACGATGCAGACACCCGGGATGTCCCGCGGCAGGCGGATCAGAACCTCCCGCAGCGCCTCCGTTCCGCCCGTCGAGGCTCCCAGGAGGATCGTCTGCCGGGGATGCCAGCCGGGAGCGCCCGTCGGGCGCCCGGGGACGAGGGTGGGCGCCGGAGCCTGGGTCCGGGCACCGGAGGCCCGGGTCGCGATCGGCGCGGGCGGCTGGGGCAGGTTCCGGAGCTTCGCCCGGGCGGCGGCCTTCACCTTCTCCACCAACTGCGCGCCCATGTGGCCGACGGAGGAGGAGCCATCCGGCTTCCCCAACACATCGACCGCGCCGAACTGGAGCGCCTGCATCGCGTAGCCCGATCCGGCCTGCGTGAGGGAGCTGAAGATGATGATCGGCATCGGATGATGCTTCATCAGAATCTTGAGAAACGTCAGCCCGTCCATCCGGGGCATTTCGATGTCGAGGGTGACGACGTCGGGGTTCAACTCCAGGATCTTGTCCCGGGCCACGTAGGGATCGATCGCCGTGCCGACGACCTCAATACCCGAGTCCTTCCCGAGCTGATCGGTCAGCAGACGCCGCACGATCGCCGAATCGTCGACGACCAAAACCTTGATTTTCTTCTCTGCAGGCATGAAACGCGATGGGGGAAAGATAAACCGTACCTGATTTTTCCGACTGTTTCTAGGCTGTTTACACGGGTTAGGCCGATTTCCTAAGGCTTCTGGTAGATCGCCGGACGGATCGCCTTCAGCCCGTGCTGGATCCCCGTCAGGCTCTCCGAATGGCCGATGAAAAGGTACCCCCCGGGGACGAGCATCTCCGAGAGCTTCGCGACGAGTTGCTCCTGCGTCGGGCGGTCGAAGTAGATCATCACATTCCGACACCAGACCAACTGGAAGGGCTCCGTGAAGGGATACTTCGGCTGGAGGAGATTGAGGTGGGTGAAGTGGACCGTCTTCCGCACGTCCTCCCGGACCCGGTAATAGCCCGCCCACTCGTCGATGCCGCGCTGGAAGTAGGTCTTCATCCATTCCGGCCGGACCTCCCGCAGGCGGTCCTCCGGATAGATCGCCTCCCGGGCCTGCGCCAGGATCTTCGTCGAGATGTCGGTCGCGTCGATCTTGTACGTCCAGCCCGGGTTCCGGCGGAAGAAGTCGGCCAGGTGGATCGCGATCGAGTAGGGCTCCTCTCCCGAGGAGGAGGCCGCGCTCCAGACCCGAAGCTGCTTCTTGCCGGTCCGGTTCCCCTCGGTCATCGCCCAGGGAAGGACCGTCTGCTCCATGAACTCGAAATGCTTGATCTCGCGGAAGAAAAACGTGTGGTTCGTCGAGATCGCGTCGATGAGGTGCGTCAGCTCCTCGCTCCCAGCCCGGCTGTCGAGGAAGGCGATGTAAGCGGCGAACGATTCGATCTTCGTCGCCCGGAGGCGCTTCCCCAGGCGGGCCGTCACCAGCTCCCGCTTGTTCGGCCCCAGGTCGATCCGGCTGTATTCGTACACCAGCTTCCGTATCCGCTCGTATTCCTGATCGCTGAGGTGCATGCGTGGGGAGGACCACGGTAAGACGCGCCGGGGCCGGGGTCAAAACCTTTGCGAGTCAGCAGGGAGACCGGTTATTACCTACCCCGACCCGTGCGACAAGAATGCCGCACCCCCCTTCGGTCGCGGCACGCTGAACGTCGAGCCGAGCCCAACTCATTGCAAGGGACTCCCCTTTTTTACCTGCTTGCCTCCGCCCGGGTCCCTCCCGTAGTCTACCGGGCTCCGATTCCCGCACGTTGCGGGGACCGAAGGAGGGAATCCCGCCAGGGTAGCTCAGTGGTAGAGCAGGGGACTCATAAGCCCTTGGTCGGGAGTTCAACTCTCCCCCCTGGTACCAAAACATTTTAAGAAACGGAGAGGTGGCTGAGTGGTCGAAAGCAGCGCTTTGCTAAAGCGCCGTACCTCAAAAGGGTACCGGGGGTTCGAATCCCCCCCTCTCCGCCAGTTTTTGAGAGCAAAACTGGGAGGTTCACTTTCAGGCCCGTCCGACCCCTTATTTCCGCGGGTTTGCGGCTCTCTCTGTTTCCAAGAGCGCCTGGATTTTCTTCCAGCATGGCCGTTTTGCGAGCGTCTCTCTCAAACTGATCCAGGTCGTGGTTCACTTTCCCAGTTTTCGGAATACTGAGAAGGTTTTCGAGCAGTTCCAACCGGGTCAGACAACAGCGGTGGAATTCTCGAACCCGAGTTCCTGCATCTGCGACTGCCAGTCGAGAGAGCGCTCGACAATGAGGTCCTGCA
>CAISZB010000094.1 GCA_903889845.1 uncultured Verrucomicrobium sp.
CTGGCCGATCTGGCGCAGGCGCACGGCCTGGGCCTCGTGCCCGGGCTGGTCACCGGCTGGATGAGCGGGCGTCTCTTCGTTCCCCCCGCCCTGGAAGGGAAAAACCTCCACACCGATCCCGAGACCGTGATGTGGCAGGTGCGCTTCGTTCGCTGCTTCGTCCGCCGCTTCCGCTCCCACCCCGCCATCGTGGCCTGGGATCTGGGCAACGAATGCAATTGCCTGGCCGACGCCGGATCGCGGGAGGCCGCCTGGCAATGGACCGCGTCCATCGCGAATGCAATTCGCGCGGAGGACCCTAACCACCCCGTGATTTCCGGCATGCACAGCCTTCAGGCCATGCCCCTCCTCGCTCCCGAATCCGCAAAGAACCCCTGGACCATCGAGGACCAGGGGGAATTGACCGATGTCCTGACGGTCCATCCCTATCCCCTCTTCACCCCCCACTGCGACCGCGATCCCATCGACACCCTGCGCGGAGGCCTGCATGCCGCCGCCGAGGGGGCGCTCTATGCCGACATCGGCGGCAAGCCGTGCTTCGCCGAAGAGGTAGGAACCCTCGGGCCGTTCATCGCCTCGGAGGAGACGGCGGGCCGCTACCTGCGTACGGTGCTTCTTTCCCTCTTGAGCCACAGCAACCGAGGGATGCTCTGGTGGTGTGGCTTCGACCAACGCCATCTGGAACGGGCACCCTACGATTGGAACGCCGTGGAACGGGAGCTCGGACTCTTCCGGGGAGACATGACGCCGAAGCCCGTCGCGCATGAGCTGCGCGCGTTCGCTGACTTCCTGAAGACCGCCCCCGTCCTGCCGGAACGGTTGCGCGAGGCCGTCTGCATCCTCACCGAGGGGCAGGACGCCTGGGGTGCGGCCTTCGCCTCCTTCCTGCTGGCGAAGCAGGCCGGTTTCGACGTCGCATTCCAGAACGCGAACCAACCGCTGCGCGAGGCACCGCTCTACCTGCTGCCTTCCCTTTCCGTCCAGCCCACGCGCCGCTTCGGCATCGAGCTGATGGAAAAAGTCCGCGCCGGGGCGACGCTCTACGTCTCCCTCGACAACGCCGCCCTCTCCGACGTGCGGGAATGGTTCGGCCTGGAAGTGCGGACCCGGCGTCAACGCGCCGAACCCGCTTCCCTCCTCCTCGATGGAATGACATTCACGCTGGGTTCCTCTCACCGCCTCGACCTGGCGGCGAAGGAAGCCGAGGTGCTGGCCACCGAGTCGGACGGAAATCCTGCTTTCACCCGGCACAGCTTCGGCAAGGGGGTCGTCTATTTCCTCTCCGTGCCGCTGGAGACGGGCGTGATCCGCCAGCCCGGCCTTTTCCACGAGGCGGGCAGCCTCCCGTGGTGCCGCTTCTACAAGATCATTTCCGAAGATACCCGCGCCGGACGCGTTCTCCAAGCCCAGGCGAACGCGTCCCAAATCGCCATAACCGAACATCCCCTCAATCCTCTCTTCCGCTATGCCGTCGTCATTAATTACGGACCGACACCCGTGCGGTTTCCCGTCCATCCCCGCACCGGATGGAAAGTGACCCGGACCATGCGAGGCGTTCTCTATGACAACATCCTCTCCCTTCCCGCCAACGACGGTGCCGTCCTCGTCCTGGAGCGAAAGTAGACGCAGAGCATCCTTTATTGATTATGACACAGACCGTTTTACTGCATCCGAACGAAAGCTGGTGGGGAGGGGCCTCCCATGCAGGGACTGAAATGCCCTTCCGTACTGGAGCTGCATGGGACATGCGCGGGGAGAACTTCGGCAATCAGGCTGTTCCCTTTCTTATGTCGAGTGAGGGACGTTTCATCTGGTCGGATTCGCCTTTCCGTTTCGAGTTCACCGAAACAGAGATTGCCCTGGAGGGGGCCGGGCCGTTCGTCATCGACGAGGGGAAGAAGACGTTGAAGGCGGCCTATCTCGCGGCCTCCCGTCGATTCTTTCCTCCTCAGGGGAAGATCCCCGAACCGCTCCTCTTCACCGCCCCGCAATACAACACCTGGATCGAGCTGATGTACGATCAGGAGCAGGAGGCCATCCTTCGCTACGCCCGGAACCTGCTGAAGCACGGCTTCGAGCCCGGTGTCTTGATGATCGATGAGGGATGGGCCAACTATTACGGCGACTGGGACTTTAACCCCATCCGCTTCCCCAACCCGCGAAAGTTGATCGACAAGCTCCATCGGATGGGATTCAAGGTCATGCTCTGGATCGTCCCCTTCGTCGTCCCGGATAGCCGGGTCTTCCGCGATTTGCGAGGGGGAGCTGTCCTGGTCAAGGGGCCCGACGGCAAGCCGGTGGTCCGCGAGTGGTGGAACGGGTACAGCGCCGTGGTTGACGTCACGGGGGGCGAGGGCCTGCGCTGGTTCCGCGCCTGCCTGAAACGCCTTCAGCGAGACTACGGCATCGACGGCTTCAAGTTTGACGCGGGGGACACGCCCTATTATCGCAACGACGACACGCTGGCCATGCCCACCAACGCCAATGGCCACACTGAGGCCTTCGCCCGGCTGGGACTGAAATTCCGGCTCAACGAATATCGTGCCTGCTGGAAGGGTGCCGGACTCCCCTTGGTGCAGCGCCTACGAGATAAGAATCACTCTTGGGATAAAGCTGGCCTGCGGAGCCTCATTCCCAA
>CAISZB010000095.1 GCA_903889845.1 uncultured Verrucomicrobium sp.
AGCATGATCTTCCTGGGCCGCCTCCACCACCTGCCCGTCGCATTGGAAGGGGCGCTGAAGATGAAGGAGATCACCTACATCAAGGCCGAGGGCCATCCCGCCGCCGAGCTGAAGCACGGCATCATCGCCCTCGTCGACGAGGCGACGCCCACCGTCCTCATCTGCCCGAAGGACTCCGTCTACGACAAGAACGTCAGCACCCTCCAGGAGATCAAGGCCCGCAACGGCTCCGTCATCGCCGTGGCGACCGAGGGGGACACGCAGATCGGCAAGATGGCCGACGACGTCTTCTTCATCCCCGAGGCCCCGGAAGTCCTCCAGCCGATCCTCGCCGCGATCCCGCTCCAGCTCTTCGCCTACCACGTCGCCGTCCTCCTGGGCCGCGACGTCGACAAGCCCCGGAACCTCGCGAAGAGCGTGACGGTGGAATAGGCCATCGGGCCAATATTATTGGTCGTGTTGGAGCGACAATCAGGTTGGCAACCGTTTCAGCGGTCGCCCTCCCTGTTGAGTCAGCCCATTTTCTAAGCTATTCCCCCGGTCGCCCCACGCACCGCAACAGCTCCCCGTCCGTCAATGCCCGTTTCTTCCGCCGAGCGGCGGCGCGGACGCGGCGGAGGGCGGCCTCGGCCTCCTCCTTCCCCAGCGCCACGCCCAGTTCCCCGCACCGCTGGCGGAGGGCGGCGGTGCCGGAGTGCCAGCCGATGACGGGGGCCTGCGCGGCGGCGCCGACGTCCTCCGGGTGGACCGCCTCGTAGGTGTCCCGGTCGCGGGCGAGGGCGGCGCAATGGATGCCCGACTCGTGCCGGAAGGCGTGCGGGCCGGTCACCGCCTTGCCGGGGGCGGGGGTCCGCCCGGAGGCCTTCGCCACGGCGGCGCACAGGGCGGCGAGGTGGCGGGTCTCGACGCCGCTATCGACGCCCGCGCTGACGCGGAGGGCGACGGCGACCTCCTCCAGCGCGGCGTTCCCCGCCCGCTCGCCGAGGCCGTTCACCGTCACGCTGAGGCAGGAGGCGCCCGCCTCCCACGCGGCGAGGGTGTTCGCCGTCGCCATGCCGAGGTCGTTGTGGCCGTGGAATTCGAGGGGCTTTCCGCACAGGAGGGGGCGGAGGGAGCGGACGAGGGCGTGGACCTGGAGCGGCCCGAGGCAGCCGACGGTGTCGGCGATCCGCAGCCGGACGGCGCGCGACTGTGCGGCGGCGGCGGCGAAATCCTGCAAAAAGACCGGATCGGCCCGGCTGGCGTCCTGCGCGCCGACGGTCACGTAACTGAAGCCGGAGGCCGCCTCCCGCACCAGGCTTTCGAGCCGCCGCAAGACCTCGCGCCGGGTCAGACGCCACGTCCGCAGATGGAGGTCGGAGACGGGGAAGGAGAGGTGGACGCCGTGCGCCCCCGTTTTTCGGGCCGCCGCCAGGTCGCCCGGGAGGGCGCGGCACCACGTGAGGATCGGGACGAGGAGCCCCTCCGCGACGACGGCGCGGATGTCCCCGATCGCCGTCCGGCCCATCGCCGGGATGCCGACTTCCAGTTCCGGCACGCCCGCTTCCGCCAGGAGCCGGGCGAGGGCGATTTTCTCCCGCCGGGAGAAGACGACCCCCGCCGCCTGCTCCCCGTCGCGCAGCGTCGTATCGACGAGCCACGGACGGCGGTCCTCACTGGGGGCCGGAGGGGGAAGGCGGCGGGCGGCGGGCATGGGGGTTCGGGTCAGGCGGCCAGGACGTGCTCCGCCGCGACCTCGCCCTCGCCTTCGAGGAAATCGAGGATCTGGTCGGCGACCTCCTCGGTGACGCCCTTGAACCAGCGCCCCTCGGGGTAGACGACGACGACGGGGCCGTGGACGCAGAGGTTCATGCAGCCGGTGTTCGTGACCATGGCATCGAGGCTCCGGTCCTCGGCCTCCTCGGTCAGGTATTGGAAGAGCTGGGCGGCCTGCTTGTTGCAGACGCCGGTGACGGCCCCGTTGCGGAAGCTGCCGCAGACGAGGATGTGATGCTTGGGTTTGTTCATGGTGTTTAGGGTTTGGGGATTCGCTTTTGAATTCGTTCAGGCGCAGCCGGTCCCGCTGCCGCGGCAGGAGGAGCCGGAATTGCAACTCGTGAAGCGCTTCCGCAGCGCGGCGGGGATCGGCTGGTTGTTGAAGACGGAGCGGAGGCCGACCTCGATCAGGCCCTCCATCTCGATCACCTCGATGCCGCATTCCTCGATGATCGTCTTGGGTGAGGGACCGGCGGCGGTGACGAGGAAGGCCCGGCAATCGTGGAGCAGCGCGGCCAGTTCCTTCCAGCGGTGGGCGCCGGTGCCGGGGGCGGGGGCGGTCCGCCGCTCGACGAAGCGGCAGCCCGACTCGCTCTCCGTGTCGTGGCGGAAGACGAGGATGCGGGCGGCCTCGCCCAGGTGCTGATTGACGAGCATCCCCTCCTGGCTGGCGACGGCGACGTAAGGGCGGTCGGCAATAGGGGTCTGAGCGAAGGAGGAACGGGAGAAGCGGGTCAGGGTGTCCATTTGGTCTCGGGTCATTTTTTCGTCGATCAGGCCGACGGCGTCGGCGCGGCAGCGGGCGCAATGGGTCATCTGCGGGAGGCTTTGCCCGCTCTTCAGCCGGACGCGGGCCAGCATCGCGGCGTCGGGCTCCGGCAGCTCCTCGAAGGCGGCCCCGGCGACGGGGACCATCGGAATGCAGTTCATCAGGTCGGCCCCCATGCCGAGGGCCTTCTTCGCCACCTCGGGGATGTGGTGGTCGTTGACGCCGGGGATGACGATGGAGTTGATCTTCGTCACGATCCCGTGCTCCTTCAGGAGGCGGAGGGCCTCCCATTGGCGGGAGAGGAGGACCTCGGCGGCGGCGAGGCCGCGCAGGGGCACCTTCCCGTCGCGGACCCACGAATAGATCTTCGCGCCGACGGCGGGGTCGACGGCGTTGATCGTGAGGGTGACGTGGCCGACCTTCAACTCGGCCAGTTCCGGGATGTGCGGAATGATGCCGAGGCCGTTGCTGGCCAGGCAGAGGATCAGCTCCGGGAAGGCGGCGCGGGTCAGGCGCAGCGTCTCCATCGTCTCTTCCGGGTTGGCGAAGGGGTCGCCGGGACCGGCGATGCCCATGACGGTGATCTCCGGGCGCTCCGCCAGGATTTCCTTCAGGTAGGCGACAGCCTGGGCCGGTTTCAGGATCGTGCTGGTGACGCCGGGGCGGCTCTCGTTGACGCAGTCGAACTTCCGGTTGCAGAACCCGCACTGGATGTTGCAGCGCGGGGCGACGGGGAGGTGGATGCGCCCGAAGGTCCGGTGGGCCTCCTTGCTGAAGCAGGGATGCTTCGCGAAGTCGGGCCGCAGGGGATCGGTCCCCGCCTCCACGGGCAGAGGCTCTTGAGACTGAGACTGAGACTTAAAGGTAGCTGTATCCGACATGGGAGTTCTCCTGTTTATGTTCCATCAACGTGTTCACGACCGCGTCGAAGAGGTGCTGTGCGCCCCGGTAGCCGAGGTGGACGATCCGTTGCGCCCCGACGCGGTCGTGGATCGGGAAGCCGACGCGGACGAGGGGGATTTTCAGCTTCCGGGCGAGCGAGTAGCCCTTGCTGTTCCCGAGGAGGAAGTCGGGCTTGGCTTCCGTCGCCGCGTCGGTGATGTCGGTGAAATCGACGCCGGAAAGGACCTGGCACGCGGCGGGCAGTTCCGGGACGGCGGCCCGCAGCGAGGCAATCAGCGCGCCGCTCCGGCCCCCGGAGGCGACGACGACCGGCTCGACGCCGATCTCGCACAGGAAGGAGGCGAGGCCGATGACCATATCCTCCTCGCCGTAGAGGACGGCCTTTTTCCCGGCGATGTACTTGTGGCCGTCGATCATCGCGTCGATGAAGCGGCCCCGCTCCTGTGCGTGGGCGCGGGGCGTCGTCCGCCCGCTGAGGGTCTCCAGCAACTGGAAGAAGGCGTCGCTCTCCCGGATGCCGATGGGGAGGCCGAGGGGGCGGTGGGGGATCGAGAACTTCTTCTCCAGGTCGTCGGCCGCGCCCGCTTTCCCGGCGAGGGTCCGGCCGAAGGTGATCGAGACCTGGGAGGAGCCGAGGGCCCGGATCGCGTCGAGCGGGGTGCCGCCCTCGGGGAGCTTCTGGTATTCGGCCCAGCTCGGCCCGTCCATGCTCTCCGAGTAGTCGGGGAGGAGGGTGTAGGCGAGGCCGAAGTCGCGGAGGATTTCCTTCAGGTGGCGGAGGTCGGCGGCGGAGACCATGCCGGGGAAGAGGTTGACCCGCCGCGTCCGCTCCCCGCCGACGGCCAGCGCCTGGGCGACCGACCGGACGGCGGCGTGGAAGCCGTCGATGTGGGTGCCGGTGTAGCTGGGGGTCGAGACGTGGACCATCTCCGGGTGGCCCTCCTCCCAGTGCTTGCTGAGGTACTCGTGGAAGAGGCGCTTCATGTCCTCGCCGATCGTCTCGCTGAGGCAGGTGGTGGCGACGCCGATCATCTGCGGCTTGTATCCCTTCACGACGTTCGCGATCCCGGCCTCGAAGTTCGACTTCCCCCCGAAGATCGCCGACTCCTCGGAGAAGTTCGACGCCGCGATGTCGATCGGCTCGCGGAAATGGCTGATGAGGTAGCGCCGGATGTAGGTGGAGCAGCCCTGGGAGCCGTGGAGGAAGGGGATGCATCCCTCGATGCCGCGGAAGGCGAGGCAGGCGCCGAGCGGGGTGCAGAGCTTGCAGGCGTTCCGCGTCGAGGCGGCGTGATGGAACTGCGGCTCGTCGAGGTCGTCGTCATCCAGGCCGGGGCCTTGGAGGGGGAGCGTTTTCATACGGCGATCTCCTGGTGTTGGGCGGGGACAGCCTTCCGCCGTTTCCGGGGGGCGAACTGCCAGACGGGGGAATTGACCGAGTTACAGACTTCCCGCGCGAAGTTGAGCATGCCGACGAACCCGGCCAGGGGTTCCTTCCGCTCGTGGTTGTGGTCGCAGAAGGCGATGCCGAGCTTGTAGGCGATGGGCCGCTCCTTGACGCCGCCGATGAAGAGATCGACGTCGGCCTCCAGGCAGAATTGCGCCAGCTCCAACGGGTTCGAGTCGTCGACGACGATCGTGCCGGGGTCGCAGATTTCCTGGAGCTTCACGTAATCCTCCGGGCCGCCCGTCTGGGAGCCGACGACGGCGGTCTGCATGCCGAGGAGCTTCAAAGCGCGGACGAGGGAGAAGGCCTTGAACGCGCCGCCGACGTAGATCGCCGCCTTCCGCCCTTCCAGGCGGCGGCGGTATTCGCGGAGCTGCGGGGTGATCGCCTCGACCTCCTCGCGGACCAGGTCCTCGGCCCGTTCCAGGATCGTCGGATCGTCGGGGAAAAAGCGGGCCGCCTCGTAGAGGGCCGCCGCCATGTCCTCGATCCCGAAGTAGGAGACCCGCTTCTGCGGGATGCCGTAGTCGGCCTCCATCTTCTTCCCCAGCGCCGTCATCGAGCCGGAGCACTGGACCAGGTTCAGCTTCGCGCCGTGGGCGCGGCGGATGTCGGCGATCCGGGCGTCTCCCGTGATGCAGGCGACGACGTCGATTCCCATCCGCTTGTAGTAGTCCCGGATGATCCACGTCTCCCCGGCGAGGTTGAAGTCCCCCAGGATATTGATGCTATGCGGGCCGACGTCCTCCGTGGAGCCGGTGCCGACGAGGCGGTAGACGGCCTCGCAGGCGGCACGGTAGCCGTCCTTCTTCGTCCCCTTGAAGCCCTCCGAGGCGACGGGGAGGACGGGAATCCCCTTCTCCGCCGTCACCTTCTTGCAGACGGCGGCGACGTCGTCCCCGATGACGCCGACGATGCACGTCGAATAGACGAAAGCGGCCTCGGGCTGGTGCGCGTCGATCAGCTCGATCAGGGCGTGGTAGAGTTTCTTCTCCCCGCCGTAGATGACGTCCATCTCGCGGAGGTCGGTGGAGAAGCTGTTCCGGTGAAGCTGCGGGCCGCTGGAGAGGGCGCCCCGGATGTCCCACGTGTAGGCGGCGCACCCGATCGGGCCGTGGACGAGGTGGAGCGCGTCGGCGATCGGGTAGAGGACGACGCGCGACCCGCAGAAGACGCAGGCCCGCTGGCTGACGGAGCCCGCTGCGCTGTGCTTGTCGCACGCGATGGGGGCGGCAGAGTCCTGCCCGGGGTTTGCACCCGTTTGCCGTACCTGTTTTTGCCGGTCGGGCAGGATCTCCATGGGGTTCTCCTAGAGCTGCTTTCCTGGGTTTACGGCGAGGCCTCGGTCAACAGCATCGCGTCGACGGGGCAGACCGCCTCGCAGTTGCCGCAGTTGGTGCAGCGGGCGGGATCGACGACCGCGAGGTCGCCCCGCATCCGGATCGATTCCTCGGGGCAGACCCCGACGCACGACCCGCAGCCCTCGCACCGTTCCGATTTCACGACATAAGCCATAGTTTTCTCCGTTGGGTTTTTGCCTTGGGGGACTATTGGACCAGCTCGAACCACTCCTCGTCGCACTCGCGGTCCTTCTTGTCCAGGAGGGCGTCGCTCATCTTCTCGACGAGGCGCATCGCACCCATGTACCCGGCGGCGGGGAAGCAGCGGTGCCCGGCGCGGTCGAGGATCGGGAAGCCGAAGCGGACGAGCGGGACGTTCTCCGCCCGGGCGATGTATTTCCCGTAGGTGTTCCCGATGAGGAGGTCGACCGGCTCCCGCTTCATCAACTGGTGCAGCTCGAACATGTCGGCGTTCTGCTTGATGATGGCGTTGGGGGCGTGGTCCTTCAGGATCTCGGCGATGCGCCGCTCGAAGTGCTGGCCGGGCGTCCCGGTGAAGACGTAGGCCGGCTTCATGTCGAGTTCGACGAGGAACTGGACCAGGGCGATGACGTGGTCGGGATCGCCGCAGACGGCGACCCGCTTCTCGAAGAAGTATTGGTGCAGGTCCCCCATCAGATCGACGAGGCGGCCGCGCTCCTCCTCGATCTGCTCCGGGACGTCGGCGGCACCGTATTGCCGGAGGGCGTCGATGAAGGCGTCGGTCGGCCCCAGGCCGAAGGGGAGGTCGAGCGGGACGGAGGGGACATTGCACTTGTTCTCCAGCTCCGTGGCGGCGGGGAGGGAAGCAAAGTGGCCGAGGGCGAGGGTGGCGATGCTGTCCCCCGTGCTCCGGATCTGGTCGACCGTCGCGCCGCCCTTCGGATACATCTCGTAGGTCCCGGTCTGGGCCGTGTCGAGGACGTTGGAGGTGTCGGGCAGGACGACGGCGTTGACGCCCATCAGCCCGGCCAGGCGCTTGATCTCCCGCATGTCGGCGGGATCGACGTAGCCGGGGAGGATGTTGAGCTGGTCGCGCGGCGTCCCGGTGTTCTCCGCCAGGTAGCGGAGGGTGGACCGGACCATGTTCGCGAAGCCGGTGACGTGGGAGCCGGTGAAGCTCGGCGTGTTCGTGTGGATCACGTGCTTCCCGGGGGGGATCGTCCCGTCTTCCTGGGACTTCTTGATCATCATCGGGATGTCGTCCCCGATGACCTCGGAGAGACAGGTGGTGTGGACGGCGACGATGTCGGGCTCGTAGATGCTGAAGATGTTCTTCAGCGCCTGCGTCATGTTCGAGAGGCCGCCGAAGACCGAGGCCCCCTCGGTGAAGGAGCTGGTCGTCGCCATCGCCGGCTCCTTGTGGTGCCGGGTGAGGTGGCTGCGGTGGTAGGAGCAGCAGCCCTGGGAGCCGTGGCTGTGCGGCATGCAGCGGTGGATGCCGAGGGCGGCATACATCGCGCCGATGGGCTGGCAGGTCTTGGCGGGGTTGATCCGCAGGGCTTCGCGCGGCAGGATCTCGGTGGTGGTTCCGGTGGGCGTGGGGTTCCTTTGTCGGTGGAGGGTTTTGCGGGGTGGACCTTATTCCCCGCTCTCGGCGGAGGGGGCGGCGGCGTTGCGCTTGAAGCTCTTCGGTTCTTCAAGGACAGCCCGCTCCTTCTTCGGCGCCACGCCGAGGCGCGCGTCGAGCTGCGGGTTCTTCTTCCAGGGCGGGGTGACGAGCTTCCAGAGCTTCGTGTTCACCATCCGGTCGATCTCCTTGTAGAAGTTCGCCGCGCCGGTGAAGGCGGCGTAGGGCCCGGCGTAGTCGTAGCTGTGGAGCTGCTTGCAGGGGACGCCCATCTTCTCGACGACGAACTTGTCCTTGATACCGGAGCAGACGATGTCGGGCTTGTAGAGCTCGATCAGCTTTTCCAGTTCGTGGTGGCTGATGTCGTCGATGACCAGGCTCCCCTTGCCCATCTGGCGCATCATCCCGTCGTAATCCTTGAAGCTGAAGCCGTCGGCGGCCAGCTTCGCCTTCTCTTCCTCGCTCTTGCGGGGCTGGAAACGGGTCGGATCGGCCTCGATGGTCAGTTCCTCGATGTTGCGGGAATCGGCGTCGATCTTGATCGTGGGGAGGACGGCGCGGCCCTCGTAGTCGTCCCGGTGGGCGAACTCGTACCCGGCGGAGACGGTCTCCATGCCGATGTCGCTGAAGAGGTCCTGGTAGTGGTGGGCGCGGGAGCCGCCGACGAAGAGGGCGGCCAGCTTCCCCTTGCAGCGGGCCTTTACGCGCTCCTGCTCCTCGCGGATGGCGGCCATCTCCTGCGCGATGACTTCCTCGACGCGGTCCTTCAGGGCCTGGCTGTCGAAGTATTGGGCGATCTTCCGGAGCGACTTCGCCGACGACTCGGCGCCGATGAAGTTCACCTTGATCCAGGGGATGCCGAACTTCGTCTCCATCATCTCCGCCATGTAGTTGATGGAGCGGTGGCACATGACGACGTTGAGGTTCGCCGTGTGGCAGCGGCAGATTTCGTCGTAGGTGACGTCGCCGGAGAGGGTGGCGACGACGTGGATGCCGCACTTCCGCAGCAGGGCGTCGATCTCCCAGGCGTCGCCGCCGATGTTGTATTCGCCGAGGACGTTGATGCTGTAGAGGTGGGGGGTCGGCGTGTCGTCGAGGCCGACCATGTGCTTGAAGACGCCGTTGTTGGCGATGTGGTGGCCCGCCGACTGGCTGACGCCCTTGTAGCCCTCGCAGCTGAAGGCGAAGATGTTGATCCCGAGTTTCTCCTTCATCTCCCGGGCGACGGCGTGGACGTCGTCGCCGATGAGGCCGACGGGGCACGTGGAGTAGATGGAGATGGCCTTCGGCTTGAAGATGTCGTAGGCCTCCTGGATCGCGGCGCGGAGCTTCTTTTCCCCGCCGAAGATGATCTGGTCCTCCTGCATGTCGGTCGACATGCAGTATTGGAGGTAATTCGTGTCGCCCGGGTTGCGGGGCTTCACCAGGTTCCGGCGGGAGAGCCAGGAATAGAACCCGCAGCCGATGGGGCCGTGGGTGATGTGGAGGATGTCGTGGATCGGCCCGATGACCACGCCCCGGCACCCGGCGTAGGTGCAGCCGCGCTGGGTGAGGATGCCCGGGATCGTCCGGGAATTCGCCGCGATCTCCGGCGGGGCGACGGGATCGTTGAGGAGGATCTGCTTCTCGCGCTTCTTCCGCGTCTTGGCCGGGTAGGCCTTGAGCATTTCGGCGCGGACCTCGGCGGCCTCGGGGCGGGGGGATTGGGTGTCGGGGGTGGACATGGGGTTGGGTTTCGGTTGGGTTCCTGTTGTTCCGCTGCTCGTTCCGCTATTCCTTGAGCGCGGCCTCGTCCCGCTCGCCGGTGCGGACGCGGATGGTCTCCGCGACCGGGACGACGAAGATCTTCCCGTCGCCCGCCTTGCCGGTCTGGTTCGTCTTGATGAGGGCCTGGACGACGGCGGGGACCTTCTCGTCGGAGACGACGATGTTGATCAGACGCTTCGGAATCAGCATCGGGCCGTCGTCCTTCAGGTGGGCGATGGCCTCGTCCCGTCCCTCTCCGGCGGCGGAGAGGACGCGGAAGTCGACCTGCCCCCGGCCCCGGCCCAGCACCTTGCGGACGGTGTAGCCGGAGACGCCGACATCGGCCAGGGCCTCCCGGGTCCGGTTCATCATCGGCATCCGGATGATCGCGAAGATTTGTTTCATGGCGTCTCCTGTTAGGCGTCCTTCACGCCGGAGCTGACGGTGTACGATTCCTCGACGGGGATCACGAAGACCTTCCCGTCGCCGAAGGTGCCCTTCGCGCCGGTGCGGGCCGCCTTGACGATCGTCTCGACGACGAGGTCCTTGTCGGCCTCTTTCACGACGGCCAGGAGCATCACCTTCGGCAGTTCGTCGTAGGTGATTTCGCCGACCTTCAGGCCGCGCTGCTTGCCGCGACCGAAGACGTCCATCATCGTGACGGCGGGGAATCCGGCGTCGAGGAGGGCCTTCATCACGGGATGGGCCTTCTCGGGCCGGACGATCGATTTGACCATGAGCATTGTCTTCTTCTTTCTTGCGTGGAGGGTTGGGGGACGACCTTCGTTGGGTTTAGTTCAGAAGGCCGTATTGCATGAGGAGCGCTTCGAGCTCCTCGATCTTCAGCGGCTTCGGGATGACGAACGTCTTGTTGGCGTCGATCGCGCGGGCCAGGGCCCGGTATTCGTCGGCCTGGACGCACTTCGGGTTCCACTCGATGACGGTCTTCTTGTTGATCTCGGCGCGCTGCACGTCGTTGTCGCGGGGGACGAAGTGGATCATCTGGGTGCCGAGCTGCTTCGCGAACTCCTCGATCATCTCCCGCTCGTTGTCGACCTTGCGGCTGTTGCAGATGAGGCCGCCGAGCCGGACGACGCCGGTCTCCGCGAACTTCAGGATGCCCTTGCAGATGTTGTTGGCGGCATACATGGCCATCATCTCGCCGGAGCAGACGATGTAGATTTCCTCCGCCTTCCCCTCGCGGATCGGCATCGCGAAGCCGCCGCAGACGACGTCGCCGAGGACGTCATAGAACACGTAGTCGAGGGCCTCGCCCGTGTCGGTCTTGTAGGCGTCGAGCTGCTCCAGCATGTTGATCGACGTGATGATGCCGCGACCGGCGCAGCCGACGCCCGGCTCCGGCCCGCCCGATTCGACGCAGAGGCTCTTGCAGTAACCGCCGGCGCGGATGTCGGCCAGTTCGACGTCCTCCCCGTCCTCGCGGAGGGTGTCGAGGACCGACCGCTGGCAGAGGCCGCCGAGCAGGAGCCGCGTGGAATCGGCCTTCGGGTCGCAGCCGACGACCATGACTTTCTTGCCCGCCTCGACGAGGCCGGCGACGGTGTTCTGGGTGGTGGTCGACTTGCCGATGCCGCCCTTCCCGTAAATCGCTACTTTGCGCATACTAGTTTCCTTTCGGGTTGCTGAGGCCGGAAGCGATTCCGGTCCGGGGTTGAGTGAACAGGGTGTTCATTGCGACAAGAGACCTGCATCGCGTGTGCCAATCGCGTGGCAGCGGCGTGCCAAGTCCCGGAATGCGATGGAGAGCGCCATCGCAACTCCCTCTGGGAAAACGGGATGCCCGTGCGGAAATAGGGCGATGCCATTTCGCCGCACCCGGGGGAAGGGCCCGCGGAGGTACTCCAGCGAAGGCCTACGTTTTGGTAGGATTGGGGGAACGTCCTACGGGAATGTAGGAAGGGGGGCGCGACTGATAGGGGATGCCCTTCGGGACCGGGTAGAATCGCTTGCGCTTCCCTGTACAGCTCCATGCCCACCGCGCGTTTGTAGGCTTCTGAGGGGTGCCCCCTCAGCCTCCAGCTAAGAGCCCGTAGGGGGAGAGAAGTGGCTCCCTGGATGCTATTCTTCTTCCGAGGCGCAGCCTCGGCTGAATCCCCGAATCTCCGAGGGTACGTACGGCGAGGGAAGACGGTACCAAAACGCCCAGACTCCTATTGGGAGACGTCCGCTTTGGTTCCGAAGCTCCCCCCCCATGGTGATTCCTCCCAAGGAGGTCAGATTCAGCGGAGGAGAACTCTCCTTGGGAGATTGGCCTGAAGGGACGCGTCTTTCTTCCCGCGCCCTATCAGAGCCGAGCTCCCTTTTTTGGTCAAGACCACCCCCTTTTGCTCTTGTTCCCCCAAGGCGCCCCCTTAGACTCGTTCCCCATGAGTTACGATCTCGTTGTCATCGGCGGCGGCCCCGCCGGATACGTCGGCGCGCTGCGTGCGGCCCAGCTGGGGAAGAAAGTCGCCTGCGTCGAGTGGGAACGGGCGGGCGGCACCTGCCTCAACTGGGGCTGCATCCCGACGAAGGCCCTCCTGAAGAGCGCCGAGTTCTACCACCAGATGCACCGCGCCGAGGAATTCGGCTTCAAGATCGGGAAGATCGAGTTCGATTTCGAGAAGATCATGCTCCGCAGCCGGGGCGTCTCCGACCAGATGGCGAAGGGGATCGAGTACCTCTTCCGCAGCAAGAAGGTCGACTACTTCGTCGGGCGCGGCCAGGTCACCTCGGACAAGAAGGTCGTCGTCACCGCCGCCGACGGGTCGAAGCAGACCCTGGAGACGAAGCACATCCTCCTGGCCACCGGCTGCACGCCGAAGACCCTCCCCGGCCTGAAGCCCGACGGGAAGAAGATCTTCTCCAGCCGGGAAATCCTCGCCATCCGGGAGAAGCCCGAATCGATCATCATCCTCGGCGCCGGCGCGATCGGCATCGAATTCGCCCACTTCCTCCACGCCTTCGGGACGAAGGTGACGATCGTCGAGATGATGCCCCGCATCCTCCCCGTCGAGGACGAGGAAGTCTCCGACCTTCTGGGCAAGATTTTCGTCAAGAACGGGATCGAGGTCCTCACGAACACGAAGGTCGAGAAGACCGAGATCACCCCGAAGGGTGTCAAGATCACCACCTCCCCCGCCGCCGAGGGCGGCAAGGCCGGGACCTTCGAGGCGTCCACCCTCCTCGTCGCCATCGGCGTCCAGGCGAACACGGAAGGCCTCTTCGGCCCCGGCGTCGCCCCGACCCTCGACCGCGGCTTCCTCACGGTGAACGACCGCTACCAGACCTCCATCCCCGGCGTCTACGCCGCGGGGGACATCATCGGGCCACCCTGGCTCGCCCACGTCGCCTCCTACGAGGCGATCGAGGCCGTCGAGGGGCTCTACGTCCCGGGCCGCACGCCGCACAAGGTCACCATCTTCCCCGGCTGCACCTACTGCAGCCCGCAGGTGGCCAGCATCGGCCTCACGGAAAAGAAGGCGAAGGAGAAGGGCCTCAAGTACAAGATCGGCAAATTCCCCTACAAGGCCAGCGGCCGCGCCGTCGCCGTCGGGGAGCCGGAAGGCTTCGTGAAGCTGATCGTCGGGGAACCGCACGGGGAGATCCTGGGCGCCCACATCATCGGCAGCGAGGCGACGGAACTGATCGCCGAACTCGGCCTCGCCATCACGCTGGAGGCGACCCTCGACGAGATCCATTCGACGATCCATTCCCATCCGACGCTGAGCGAGATGATCGCCGAGGCCGTCCTTGCGGCGCGGGGCGGGGCGCTCCATATTTAGCGACATGGCCTTACTCGCCGAGTGGAACATCCAGAGCCCCGCGCACGCCTGCGCGGCGACGGGGCGCCCCTTCGTCGAGGGGGAGCCGATCTTCACCCTCCTCCTCCAGGACCGGAAGGGCGACTGGCGCCGGGTCGACTACGCCGCCGCGGAGTGGCCCCTGCCGAAGCAGGGGGAGCTGATCTCCCCCCTCGACGAGGAAGGCGTCGAACTCCTCTCCTCGTGGCGTTCCGCCTACAAGCCGAAGCCGCACGCCCCGGTCCCCGGCGGCCTGGGTG
>CAISZB010000096.1 GCA_903889845.1 uncultured Verrucomicrobium sp.
CCGGCAGGAGATCGGTCTCCGTGCGGACGCCGCCGCCGACGGTCGGCTGCCCTTCCAGGACGGCGACGCGGAGCCCCGCCTTCGCGAGGTAACAGGCGCAGGTCAGCCCATTGTGCCCCGCCCCGACGACGGCGACGTCATAGGACGGGGAGGAAGAGGGCGGCATCGGCCTATTTAGGGGGATTTCGGGGTAGGTGGCAATAGTTGGGACGAAGGGCCTTGCGGCCCTTCGGGACCGGGTACAATCGCTTCGCTTCCCTGTACAGCTCCATGCCCATCGCGCGTTTGTAGGCTTCTGAGGGGTGCCCCCTCAGGTTGGCTCCCGCCCCTGCCGATTGGTTTCCCCTTTGGGTGGATTGCGCTATCGCGCAGGCAGTCCCAGCTAAGAGCCTGTGTGGGAAAAAGAGCGCGCAGTGGGGGCTATTCTCCTCCCGAGGCGCAGCCTCGGCTGAATCCCCGAATCTCCGAGGGTACATACGGCGTGAGGAAAGAGAGCCAAAACGCCCAGACTCCAATGATTGCAAGGGTGGAATTGACGTCTCTCGGGGAATCTTTATAACCCAAAGTAGCCTCATTCCCATGAAAAAACTTTTCCTCCCGCTCCTCCTCCTGGTGCCGCTGCTGGCGGCGCAGGCGGTGACGATCGAAAACGGCGACTTTTCCCAGAAGAAGGACCGCTGGTCTGGCGACGGGGACGTGATCGGCCTCGACGCCGTCGGGAACCCGGCGGAGACGCCGGAGACGACGGCGGGCTACGCGCTGGAGATCAAGCTCCACACCAGCGATTGGTCGTACCTGGAACAACGGCTCAACACGGCCCGCGAGCCGGGCGAGTTGAAGGAGCTGAAGATCACGTACGAGGTCCAGGCCCTGCCCGACTACGTCCCCCTGGCCGATTCCCCCGCCTACACGACGACCGGGGAGGTTCCCGACTGGAAGACCGACAACTGGTACTACGGGCGGGAAGAGGTGGTTTATCCGAAGGCCTCCTTCGTCGTCCGCCTGACCGATAAGCACTACCGCTACGCGCCCCGGACGATCCCGAGCGACGGCGCGTGGCGGACCCTGAAGCTCGACTTCCAGATGCTCAAGGAAAAGGACCGCGTCCTCCGCTTCATGTTCCCGCCCGGCACCGGGACGATCCGCATCCGGAACATCCAGCAAGTCCAGTAGATCGGCGCCGCAGCCCAGCCTACAAATTCAGCGCCTTCTGCCGGTAATGCTCGTCGGGCCGTCCGGCGATGCGGGCGACCTGTTCCGGCGTGAGGAAGACGGGGCCGCCCAGCGCCGCGGCGCCGACGCGGATCGCCGCGGCCTTCTCCGCCATCAGCAGCGCGGCCAGGACGGCGTTCGGCGTCCGGCCCAGGGCGATGACGCCGTGGTTTTCCAGCAGGATGAGGCGCGGGAAGGTCCCGTGCCGCTCGATGAACGCCCGGGTCTCCGCCCGGATCGCGCGGGCCAGGGCCAGACCGGGATCGACGTAGGGGACGAGGACCGACTCGGCCCCGCAGCAGACGATCTCGTCGGGGAAGATGCGGCGCTGGGCCAGGTCCCGCGCCCGGGGGGAGCAGAGGAGCTGGTTCACGGCGACGGCGTGGACGTGGCCGACGAAGCGGACCTCGGGCAGGCCCAGCAGCCACGCGTGGAACAGCGCCTCGACGGAGGGCTTCGGCGCGGCGGGGTCGAGGCGGCTGGCGAGGAGGGCCTCGTCGATGGCCGTGTCGGAAAGGCCGTCCCGATCGAAGAGGGGGAGAATCGCGTCGAAGCGGCAGACCACAGCCTGCTCCGGCCGCAGCGTCCGCAGGTTCGACCCGCTCGCCTTCACCCAGAAGGTGTCGCCGTCGCGCCGCGTCGAGGTGTTCCCCTCGCCCAGGATCGCGAAGCCGCGCGCCTCCACGCCCAACTCGTGCGAGAGGTCGAGGAGGTCGTGGAGATTCGGGGGGAGGAGGTCGCCGGTACTCATGGACGGATCATAGGTCGCCGCAGACGGCGACTTCGAGGCCCAATTCGGCCATCGCCGCCGCCTTCGCGAAGAGGCCGTTGCGGGCCGCCGCGCGGTCCGGGGCGTAGACGACCTGGATGTGGTTGCTCTTGTGCCGGGCCATCATCTGGTCCCGGGTCACGCCCTGGAGGACGGCGTGCATGATCGGCCACTGGGGCGTGGTCAGGTTCCAGCGATCCTCGGTCTCCGCCTGCGGCAGGGAGACGACCTCGGCCAGGCCGGTGTCGAACTTCAGCTTGCCGCCCTCGACGAAGACGCGGCTCCAGACGATCCAGCCGGGCTTGCTGATCCCCTTGATGGTACCGCCGCCGAGGCGGAAGTACATCGCGGGTTGGCGCTCGCTCGACGCGCCGCGGTAGCCGCCGACGAGGTGGGCCGGGGGGACGGCGCCGGAGATGAGGAAGACCCAGACGTAGGCGTCGAGCTTGCCGCCCTTATCTTTATCCTGGTACTGGCGACCCCAGCGGAGGTCGTGGAGGGTGTTCTCCGCCGGGTAGCCCAGCTTCCGCCACAACTCGTAGGTCACCAGCCCGTCGAAGCCCGCGCATTCGTCGACCTCGTTGAAGTGGGGCAGGGCCTCGCCCTTGAAGAGTTCCTTGCCGGTCGCCTCGTCGAAGACGGGGGGGCGCTTCCGGTTGTTGAGGAGGCCTTCGACGAGGTCGGAGGCGGGGAGGAGGTCCTTCAACCCCTGCTGGTACTGGATGCCGACGGTGCGCGCGCCGAACTCGGCGGCGATCCGGACGGCGGCGATGTAGGTCTTGCACTGGGCCAGGACCTGGGCCTCCGTCAGGTCGGCCACCGGATCGGGGCCGAAGTGGAAGGTCATCCCTTCCTTGAGGAGCCAATCGTAGACGGCACGGGCCTCCTCGTCGTGGACGGTGAGGGTCTTCGCGTAGAGGGCCGACTGGCTGAGGCGCTCCTTGAAGACGCCCGTGGGGGCGAGGAGCTCGTCGGGCAGGATCGCATTGTACATCCCCATGCAGCCTTCGTCGAAGACGGCCATGATCCGCTTTTCGGAACGGAACGCGCGGGCGAAGTCGCGGCCCGTCTTCGCGGCGGCGGCAGGGACCTTCACCGCGCGCAGCGGCTTCACGTGGGGCGTCGGATGCTTCACGCGGCCCGTCTTCAGCCAGGCGCGGAGGCCCTTGAGGAAGAAGGCGTCGGTGAAGTCCTCGCTCCACAGGGTGCTGTAGGCCACGCCCGCCTTCGTCAGGGAGCCGTTGAGGTTGAGCATGCCGACCAGCCCGGGCCAGGTGCCGCTCCAGTTCGCGACCGTCAGGATCGGCCCCTGATGGGTGGTGAGGCCGGGGAGGAGGTGATGGGAATATTGCCAGACCGCCTCGGCGACGATCAGCGGGGCGTCGGCGGGGATCGAGGCGAAGACCTCCATGCCGTACTTCTGGCTGTCGATGAAGCTGTGGCCCTTCGCCTTGTCGAAGCCGTGGGCGCGCTTCACGGTGCGGCCTTCCTTCTTGATGGCGGCGATGAGGGTCTTTTCCAGTGCGGCCTGGGCGGCTTCGCATTTCTGGTTGGCTGAGGCGCGGAGGTCGCCGTTGGCGACGAGGTAAATCGGTTGCGTTTTCATGGGGGTGGGAGGAAGGGCTTCGCGGAGGGATCGGATGGGTTGGGCGAAGCGGTGGTTCACGATGCCATTTTTCTCGCCCGGAGGCCATGGCTGGGGTTGACTGGAACATGCCGATCTTTGACTTCGCCCCCCTCCCATGAAGCGCCCCCCCTCCGTCCCGAAGCCCGGCTTCTTCTCCACCCAGGTCGCGAAGGCGCGGGTCTTCTACCGGGACGTTTCGACTCTGACGCTGAAGGGGGCCGACGCCGCCTTCGCCGTTCACTGCGGCGGCTGCGAGCACTGCGCGCCCGATTACCGGATCGAGCGGGAGACCTTCCCCGATTGCTGCCTGGAATTCGTCGTCGGGGGGGCGGGATCTCTGGGCTTCGGTAGTCCGGAGGAACGACGCCAGCCCCTCGGGCCGGGGGCCGTCTTCAGCTTCGGCCCGGGCGTCTACCACCGGATCGAGAGCGATCCGGCGCGGCCCCTGGTGAAATACTTCGTCGGCGTCGTCGGCCCCGACGCCCGGCGGCGGCTGAAGGCGTACGGCCTCGCCCCCGGCACCCTCTCGCAGATCGCCCCGGCGGCGGCCCTGGCGGTGCGGGAACTCTTCGAGCAGCTTCTCGACGCCGGGCTCTCCGCCTCCCCCCACGCCCCGCGCCTGGCCGCCCTCCTGCTGGAGGCCGTTCTCCTGCGCTGCGCCGCCGACCGGGTGCCCCCTCCCGGCGCGGGCGGGGCGGAGACGGCGGCCTTCGTCACCTATCGGCGCTGCCGCGAGGCGATCGACGCGGCCCGCCCCCTCTTCCGCACCACGCGGGAGGCGGCCCGGGCCTGCCATGTCGACGAGGCCTATCTGTGCCGACTCTTCGGCCGCTTCGCCGGGGTCTCCCCGCTGCGGCACCTGACGCGGCTGCGGATCAACGCCGCCACCCAGCGCCTGATCGAACCGGGGCGGCTGGTGAAGGAAGTGGCGGAGGAATTCGGCTTCGCCGACCCGTACCACTTCTCCCGCACGTTCAAGCGGACCTGCGGGGTTTCACCGAGGGAATTCCTCCAGGCGCGGAGGCGATAAATGAAAAAAGGCGGAAGGCTTTCGCCTTCCGCCTTTTTTAAAGGATCGCTCCCTACTTCACGCCAAAGACGTTGAAGAGCAGGTAGAGCACCCCGGAGAAGATCGTCGCCCCGAGGAACACGCAGACGGGGAGGGTGAGGACCCACGCCACGACGATGTTCCGCAGGGTCTTCCCCTGGACGCCGGAGCCGTTCGCCATCATCGTCCCCGCGATGCCGGAGGAGAGGACGTGCGTCGTGCTGACGGGGAGGGCCCAGGCGGTGGCGGCCTGGATGGTGCCCCAAGCGACGAGTTCGGCGGCGGCGCCCTGGCCGTAGGTCAGGTGGGCCTTGCCGATCTTCTCGCCGACGGTGACGACGATCCGCTTCCAGCCGATCATCGTGCCGAGGCCGAGCGCGAGGGCGACGGCGACCTTGACCCAGTCGGGGATGTACTTCGTGACCGCCTCGCCCTTCTTCTTGAGGCCCTTCACGGCCTTCGCCTGGTCGGCGGAGAGGTCGTCGAGCTTGTGGCCCTTGTCGAGCTTCCCGATCACCTCGTCAGCGAGGTAGAGGCGGGTGCGGATGGAGCGGCGCTCCTCGGTGCCGAAGCCGTCGAAGGTCGCCTTCCCGTCGAGGGTGGCGGAAACGCTGGCCGCCTCGTAGGCGATGGCGGCGTAGGTCTTGTCGCTCTTCTTGACCTTGCCCTTGAGGACGCCGCCGAGCTCGGCCTCGGCCGTGTCGTCGGTGAAAACCGTGTCGCTGGCCTTCTCATGGAGCGCGGTGGAGACGAGCTGCGCCTGGGCGGCCAGTTCGCCGATGGTCTTCCCGTCGGTCCCGGCCTTCAGCGCGAAGGCTCCGGGGACGAGGCCGATCAGGATCAGCATGAGGAGGCCCATGCCCTTCTGCCCGTCGTTGCTGCCGTGGGCGAAGCTGACGCCGGTGCAGGTGAGGACGAGGAGGGCGCGGATGGCGAGCGGGGGCTTTTCCCCTTCCTTCGGGGCCTCGTAGAGGGCCGGGACGCGGATGACGGCCTTCGCCAGGAGGAGGAGGAGCGCCGAGATGCCGAAGCCGACGAGGGGCGAGATGAGGAGCGCCATGCCGGCCTCCTGCGCCTTCGCCCAGTTGACGCCCTCGCCGAAGTGGAGCCCGTTGCTCATGCCGGGGAAGGCGGAGTAGGCGAGGCCGACGCCGATGATCGAGCCGATCATCGTGTGGGAGCTGGAAGCGGGGAGGCCCAGCCACCACGTCCCGAGGTTCCAGACGATGGCCGAGACGAGGATCGCGAAGACCATCGCGAAGCCGGGCCAGGAGCCGACGTGGGTGACCAGATCGACCGGCAGCAGCGCCAGGATGCCGAAGGCGACGGCCCCGGTCGAGGTCATGACCCCGATCAGGTTCCAGCAGCCCGACCAGACGACGGCGTAGACCGGCTTGAGGGACTTCGTGTAGATGACCGTGGCGACGGCGTTGGCCGTGTCATGGAAACCGTTGATGAACTCGAACCCCAGCGCGAGGCCGAGGGCGAGCAAGAGAAAGAACGCGGAACCGAATGTGAGGGCTTCTCCCCAAAGATGCATGATGTTGGTACTCCTGGATGATGGTTGTTGTTGGGACGGGTGAGCCTTCAAACAACAGCCGTGTCCCATGGCGGCTGTGCGTACGTCATGTGACAATCGGATGGCGGGGGCCGATTGGCCTTTCGGGAGTGGCTCCCGCCCATCCAATTCAGTTTTTCCTTTGGGTCTTTGTCGCTACCGCGACGGGATTGGGGAGCGGACCTGGGTGGGTCGCGAGGGGCGCACGGGTACAGATCCTAAATCGCCCTCGCCACCAGAAAATCGGCAAGCCCCTGCCACAGGTAGAGGTTCGCCGGGATCCACCACTTCCAGAACGCCGCCCCGCGCCGGTCGGTCGAGGCCAGCTCCCAATGGAAGGCGAGGGTCAGGGGGAGGCCGACGCGGAGGGCCGAGGGGGTCCGCCCGTCCCAGACGGCGTCGCCGAAGCAGGCGAGGAGGACGACGAAGGGAAGTCCCATCCGCCAGGCCGCCGAGTCGGGCCGGGGATGGCGGAGGAGGAAGCAGGCCTGGGTCAGGAGGGAGGCGATGGCCAGGAGGGCCTGGAGGTGGTCGGGGTTCCCGAGGCCGCCGTCGCCGCCGCCGCCAAAGCAGGCGAGGAGTTGCCGGAGGAGCGCGGCGAGGGGCCAGCCGAGGGTTTTTTCCGTGCCGGTGCCCAGCGTGGAGACCTGGCCCGGAGGGGCGGGGAAGCGGTGGTGGACGTAGGCGTACCAGCCCCCGATGGCGGCGAGCGCGAGGCCGAGGCCGATCCAGAAGGAGGGGGCGGTCTTTCCTTTTTCCCCCGTTTTCCCGCGCCACAGGACGGTCAGCAGACCGGCGCCGAGGGAGGAGGTTTCCCGCGCCAGGCAGGCGGCGCCCCAGGCGAGGGGGGCCTGCCAGCCGGGCCGGGGGGAACGGAGGGCGAGGAGGGCGGCGGCGAGGCAGACCGTGGTCGGGAGGTCGACGAGGGCGCGGCGGACCGATTCGAGGGTGCCCGTGGCCAGCAGGACACCGACGAGGATCGCCCCCTGCTCGACGGAGGCCTTCGGGAAGGCCCGCAGCAGGAGGGCGAGGAGGAGGAGCCAGAACGGGAGGTTGAGGAGGGCGAAGGCCTGGACGATCGCGGCCGGGTGGCCGAGGCCCCCGATCCAGGCGAGGGCGGGCAGGAGGATGCGCTTCGCCCGGTAGGTCGGCCCGCCGAGGGCGGCGGCGAGGTCCCGGTTCTCTTCCAGCAGGGGATCGAGGGCGATCTGGATGTATCCGGCGGAGTCGTAGCCGGAGAAGGAGTTGACCTTGAAATCGACCTGTCGGGCCCGTTCGGTCGTGTGGTCGTAGGCGTAGGCGCCCATGTCGATCAGGCCGCTGAAGCCGTACGTGTGGCCGCGCGGGCCGCGGGCGCCGTCGTAGCGGAGGAGGCAGCCCCAGAGGATTAAAGCGAAAAGGGCGGCGGGCAGGAGGCGGCGCCAGGCGAGGGTGGCGAAGCGGTCCGGCCCCAGACGCTTCCGCAACGCGATCCCGGCGGCGAAAAGGGCGAAGCCGAGGGCGAGGGCGCGGCAGAGGAAGACGGCCTGCCGCCGGGCGTAGTAGCGGGGGTCGAGGGGGCGGACGGAGAGGGAGGCGAAGCGGGGACGGCCGTCCGGGTGGCTCGACCAATCGAGGACGAGGCGCTGGGGCGCGGCGGAGGGAGGGTGCAGGGTGCCCTGCCAGGCGACGGGGCCGGGGCCGCTCTGGACTTCGAGGGGGCGGGAGCGCCGCCCGGAGGCGTCCTCAAGCCACGCCTGCATCCGCTGGTGCCCGGAGACGGAGACGGCGAGGCGGGAAAGGGAGGCGGCGGGGCCGGGAGGGAAGAGGGGACTCCGCCAGGCGGTTTCTCCGGCGGCGGGGGCGGGGAGGTCGCTTCCCTGTTCGAAGAGGGGGGCGGTCAGGAACGGGGCGATCTCGGGGAGGCGGAGGAACCCGAAGGCGGCGAGGAGGAGCAGGGAGGCGAATGAGAGGAGGAGCGGGAGCGGAAGCCGAAGGAGTCCCGCCCGGTCATGGCTTTGCATCGGAGGAGGGAAGGAGGGCTTTGGTGACGACGCCGTAGAGGTCGTCGATTTTCTGGAGGTCCTCCCAATAGTGGAGGACGCGGCCCTCTCTCCCGAAGACGGTGACGCGGAGGAGGTCGTCGTCGGTGTTCCAGGAGAGGGCGTCGATGAGTTTGCCGTCGAAGTCGGGGATCGCGACGGCGTCCCGCCGGGGGTCGCCGGGGTTGCCGTTCTTCCGGTAGAAGGGGATGAGGCGCTTCGATTCGTCGTCGAGGTTGTGGCGGATCTGGCTTTTGACGAAGTCGGGGACGATCCCGGCGAGGGAGTCGTGGAGGTCGATGACGACGATCAGGCGGAAGTCTTTCCGGCCCCGGTAGGGGTCGAGGATCGCCCCGGCCTTCCGCGTCCGGTCCTGGGTGTCGGGGGAGGAACTGAGGACGGCGGTGACGGCGTCCTTCGCGTTGAGGACGGCGGGATGGCCGTCGGCATCGACGGCATGGATGGGGGAGGGAGAGACGGCGAAGGCGGCGGGCGCCAAGGCGAGGAGACCCAAAAGAAAAAAGAGGAGACGGGCGGGCATGGGGACGGCGGTAAGGCGTTTTAGGGTCTGGCTACGAATTCCGGCGGGTCGCGTTGGCCTGAAAAAGCTTTCCATCAAGGCGCGAGCGGCGCGGTGTGTCCGTTGCGACACATAAGCCGCGAGCAACACCGAGGGAAAGCCTTTTCAGGCCAACCCTTCGGGCCGGAGTTCTACACCCCACCCCCGTTGTTACTCGTTCCTTGCGTATCATAAAGATATGCGGCGTCTCTCGCGC